>CAZPAE010000544.1:0-2500 GCA_964584455.1 uncultured Thioalkalispiraceae bacterium | reverse complement strand
TTGGGCTGGCTCAGCAGCCATGGCTGTGTTGGCGATGCTTAGGCACAGCACAAGATTTACTACAAATAATTTCATTTAGTTTTAACCTCTTGGAACATGGAAATGCGTATTACTTCTTTCCACCGGAGTTGCCGTAGATAATGAGTAAATGGTGAACAGGCAATTCATAAATATCATCGAAATTATAAAATTCATATTTCCGCAATCTGCTTAGTTACTAAGGGTTAGAAGCAATAAGCAGTTGATTAATCTAAAAAAATCCTCTTCATCTAAAACCCTATGATTTAGCAATACACAGGGTTTAAACTTGATTAGCCGTTATTGTTATTGGTAATCAATCTCATTTATATTATCGAAATGGATTAATGGAACCACTCCAAAACCGACGTCAAACAATCTAAAAGGGCCGAGTCTAGTGAGCAAAAATGCACAATTGGGCTTTAAATCGCGATAACTGGTACAAATGGACTCCCCGTTGGGGCCCCCGGCCCTGATTCGACATGTCTGGGGACAAGAAGAAGACCCACCTTATACCGTTCTGGGCTGATGTATTTTCTGTGATGGTAGAACCTTGCAGGAACCGGAAAACGGGATGATGTCTGGCAGCTGGGTAGGCTGCTGCTCGAATCAGCAGCTTAAGACTTTACGCCTTAGAACATATAAGGCCGCGCTAAACGGAAGCTGCAAAGCAGCTTTCCGGTAGAGCGCAGCGGAGTGTATTTAAGTACCTTAAATTATAGCCGCTCATCTATTTAAATATCATTTTTCAGCAACTTCCAAATGCTCAACGATATCAAGGTAGAAACCTGCCGGATCTTGGATAATAAAATGCCGCTGGCCCCACACCTCTTCTTTTAAGGGGAAAACAATATCTAATTTCAAATCTTTCACCTGCTCATATGCTTTTTGAGCATCCGCTACTTCAAGACTAATCACATACCCTTCGGTTACCATCTTAGGATGTAACAATGTCGGTTGGCTTTCAAGATTTGGCAGCATAAAACCCAACTGAACCCCATTGTCAGGCGATACTAAATGTAAATAGAATTTAGGGTCAAAAAATACCGCGTTAAAACCAAAATGCTTTTCATAAAACTGTTTAAGCAGCTCTAAATCATCGGCTACCATAACTGGAAACATTGCTTGGAATTCAATCATAGCGCTTATCCTCTGTAGATTAATTTAACGAAGAAAAGTATCTAGATAGAATCCTTAGCGGTATTGTACAAAGCGGACATATTTGTGAATTTAACTGGCGTGACTCCCGATAGCGCTTTAAATTCACGAATAAAATGAGGCTGGTCATAGTAATAATCAGCCCATACTGAAGCATTCCGTGAGTTACTCATTAGATGAAGTGTCTTTTGAAACCTGACTACCCTACTGAAGTTTCGGGGAGATAAACCCAAATAAAGCTGACTTAAGCGACGTAGGTGGCGAGCAGACAAACCAAATTGCGCACACTGTTTATCTGAAAAATCATTTTTTGAACTAGTATTTTGATGGGCATATCGAACAAAGCCCATAAGCCGCTTATCAATACCTCTGTAGAATAGGCTTGCAAGTAGCTCCTTACCGACCTTGTTACAACGAGACAAAAAGTTATCCTCATTTTCGATAGATTCAAGGAGACTATGAATTAAAGGAACGCCAAAAATATCTATGATGCTAGCATTTTCCCACTCGCCTATGGGAAGAGTAGTTAGCCACTGTTGGGCTAATACCCGAAAACGCACACCAAAGTAAGAAACGGGGCCATCCATCTCAAATGATTTTGGTAAATAAAAGGGGGAAACGACAAAGGCTTCTTCTGTGTTATTAAGGGAAAAAATACAGTCAACATTATTATCCGGCACACTTCGGTAAACATAACGTCCGGCGGGAATGTTAAGCTCCCAAAAACATTGTATCCAGCGGCTCAATGGAGGCGGGGGTTTCACATACGAGTATAAATTATCTTCAACCACTTGACCTTGATAACTGTAATCAGTAAATCCATTTTCATTTAGTAGAAGATGTTTCATATTATTTATAGTACTTAACGCCTTGCTACGGAGCACCGCTTTGCGGTACCACCTAAGTTTACGCTCTTTTTGCTGAAGCCGGATGAACCATTTCCATGTATACGCCGCCTTTCCTTAATTTATTGAACATTTAATTGAGATCCCTTTTAAGGTTCGCGAACTTACGTCAATCGGTGAGTAAAAATGTGACATTTGTTACTACTCTAACATCTTTTTCTATTTTTTTAGTATCACCATAATTTTCACCTACGTCTCGTATTACGAAACCGCCCTGTCGAGCACTCTTAATACCCCCGACTTTAACACCTGCATTTGTTGCAAATTCATTTGCGGCAATTCTGGCATTTTTAGTTGCTTCTTTGAGCATTTCTGGTTTAATTTCATTTAGTTTAGTAAAATGGTAGGCAGGAGCATTATTTTTAACATCAAGCCCCTGGGCAATCAGAGTATTTAGTTTTGCTCTGCCTTCCGCAACT
>CAZPAE010000543.1:0-2502 GCA_964584455.1 uncultured Thioalkalispiraceae bacterium | reverse complement strand
GATCCAGCAGTTTTGCTGGTTACTCCGTCATCGATGATAATTGAATTGTAAAAAATTGTTAAATAAATATCTGAGAAAGTGTTTGTAAGAAATATGACATGTCCTTGAATGCTTGGTTTCCCGCATTTGTCATATTTGGCAGAAAAGTGAGCAGCTCTGCCAGTTCAAAATAATTGGCTGTGGGGGATATTTGTCTATTGAACTTGAGGAGTCTGACAAAGATAGGGACTAACTCAAATTGGAGGAAATAAATATTGCACTATCGTGGTAACCACAGGCTTGGGTTACAGATTATTTCGATTAAATTAATAAGGAAGTTACCAAAATAATTAACTTGGTCTTGAGCTGGTGGCGTCTGTTTATCTAAAGGCCAGTATACGTGCAACAGAGCACCAATCACGATGGCAACAAACTGGTCTATACTGATACCTATTACATAATTCTAAGTATGTTCAGACTTCCATTGAGTTGAATACGTTTGCTCATCCTGACATTGGTTAAAAAAGTGTGTTTAAAAAAATCAAATTCACTGTTTGGTTTGATGGCACGTTTCTTATTTTTTGTTATCACTTACTCGAGCATCATTTCCCCAGCTTTGTGTGTTGAAGAAAACCCAAAGCAACAGCTTGTTGTTGGTGTATATGAAAATCATCCTATTGTCTTCAAAAATGAAAACGGTGAGATTCAAGGTATTGCGATTGAAGTACTGGAGCATGTAGCGCAACAACGAGAGACCAAACTGGTATTTCAATATGAACCTTGGCCTGTTTTATTAGAGAAACTCGAGAAGTCTGAAATAGATGTATTAGTGGGTATTGCTTATTCTAAAGAGCGTGCGAAAAAATTTCATTATACACAGCAAACGCTGATTAATAATTGGGGGGTCGTTTACCAAACAAAAGATCAAGCGATTACCTCATTGCAACAATTGCAATACAAACGTGTAGCGTTAATGGATAAAAGTATCCACAGTCGACGTTTTATAGCACAGATGTTAGATTTTGGTTTCCAATTTGAACCCATATATGTCAAAAACTACCAACAAACTTTTCAGGCTGTAAACGATGGGCAAGCAGATCTTGCTGTTGTGAATCGTATTTTTGGTTTAGTGAATGGTGAAAAATATAACTTAAAAGAAACGGGCGTTATTTTTAATCCGGTTGAAGTAAGATATGCGGTTCCTAAAACAAGTACTAGTCAAATATTAAGTGACTTAGATCGTTATCTACAATTAGCAAAAGCAAATAAGTCATCACTTTATTACCAATCAATTCAAAATTGGTTAAGTGTTTCAAACCCAGCGCGTTATACCGAGTGGGTTTTTTGGGGTGTGATTGTCATATCAACGATATTATTTGTTGTGCTTAGCTATACTATTATTCTCTCCAAACAAGTTAAAAAACGAACCCATGACTTATCAGAAAGTGAACGTAACTTTCGGCAGCTTACTGAAACGATTACAGAAGTTTTTTGGCTATGTGCACCTAACTGGCAGTCTTTTCATTATGTCAGTCCCGCCTATGAGCAAATTTGGGGTAAGTCGTGTAAGAGCCTTCATGAAGAACCTCATTCATGGCTAGATAGCATTCATCCGAATGATAAACAAAAAGTCTTAGCCATTGTTAATCGTCCTGACTACGACATCCCTAAAGTTACCATCTTTCCTGACTTTCGTATTTTACATCCTAACGGGGAGATACGTTGGATCTTAACCCGAACTTATCCAGTAACGAATAAACAAGGCAAAGCTATACGGCTAGTGGGTATTGCTGAGGATATCACTAAGTTTAAAACAACAGAACAAGCATTAAGGGAAAGTGAAGAGCGGTTTGAATATGCAGTGCGCGGTTCTAATGATGGGTTTTGGGACTGGTACGATATTGAGAATGACAAAATGTGGTGGTCATCACGGGTATACGAGTTATTAGGCTATGAAGCTAATGAAGTAATGCCAAGTATGAGCATGCTAAATAATTTGATTCATTCAGAAGATATTGAACTTGCTAAGCAGGCTATTAACTATCATATAGAGAAACAAGTAGATTATGATGTGGAATTCCGCATTCGGGATAAGTTTCAACAAATTCATTGGTTTCGTGCACGTGGTCAGGCTTTACGTGATGATTTTGGCCATGTCATACGCATGTCCGGCTCATACCAAGATATTACCGAACAGAAAAAAGTAACAGAGTCGTTAAGGCTTTATGAATACATTGTGTCTTCGAGTCGTGACTTAATGTCATTTGTGGATACAAACTTTCGCTATCTAGCGGTGAATGATGCTTACTTAGAAGCTGTTGGGTTAACTAAGCAACAAATGTTAGGTAAGTTGGTATCTGAGGTCATTAAACCTGAGATTTATCAAAAGACAGTTCGGCCACAACTTGAGAAATGTTTTGCTGGCGAAGAGGTGAACTATCGACTATGGATGGATTTTCCTAAATACGTGCGTCGTTACTTAGAGGTTGCCTATTTTCCGTTTCGAGATGAGTCAGGTGAAAT
>CAZPAE010000542.1:0-2505 GCA_964584455.1 uncultured Thioalkalispiraceae bacterium | reverse complement strand
CTAAATGTGCGACCCAATGACTGACAGAATAAAGTTCATTATTGAGGCGTTCGGTAAAGCCAAATCCCGCCATGTCTGGAGCGATAACACGTCGTTGCTGTGCTAAGACGGGGAGGTTCAGCCGCCAATTAGCCCAGGCGCTAACACCAGGCCCGGAACCATGTAGTAGTACGACCGGTTCGCCCTGTCCTTGGTCGTGATAATTGGTCATTCGTCCTGCTGCATGGATCATATTGCCGATCTCAGGATTGTGATTCACCGTGGCGCCTCGCTGTTCAGATTAAAATATCGATATTTTATATTTTTATCGCTATTAATACTACGGTTGATGAAATAGGTGTGTTTTGGCGATTAGATTTGCTTGAAAAACATACAGTTTAAAAGATTATTGCGGGATGACTTTTTGTGGGCGCTGATTGGGTAAACGAGATAATGCGATTAATAAAATAACCCCAACGACAAAGGCAATGAGGTTAGTGCTTGCAGCGGCGATGTGTTGTTGTTGCCATTGGGAGATAATGTGCGCTTGGCTGGTGAGGTAGTCCAGCACAGGGAGGCCGATCAGTGCCAATGCGCTTAAACCCAATAAATGCTTGTTGGTGCGATAACTGTTATCTCTGAAAAGTGCGTATACAATCGCGAAGGCCCAAATAAGAAAGTAGCTGCTACCAATCCAGGTTAGTCGTTGTGTCGGTGCCACATCGATTAGCCTATCCACATAAAATAGCGCAATACTACTGAGTACCATACCGCTGGTGGCACCGCTAATAAGCCGGCTCAGGGTTTGATAATAACGTGGTGATCGTTTACCTAGGTTGCCATGTAATCGGCGCTCTATCCAGAGAGTGAGCCCTGTGGCAATGACAATACACAGTGTAATACCAAGTACAAAATAAAGTAGTTTTAGTGTAATACCGCCGTAGGTTGCGTAGTGGAGTGGGGTTAGTGATGCGGCAATGCGCCCAGCTACACTCGGTAACGGACTAATAATGGGCGCACTCATTTCACCGGTGACGCCACTCATTTCAATGTGTGCAAAACGGACCAGTTCTTTTTCGGGCGGATAGAAAACTTCATACTCTGCGTTTTGATCCTGCCAATGTTTAATCAATACGAAGTAAGGTTCACGTTGTGTTGCTTCTCGAACCTTGCCTTGTGCTTGGGTCAGTGAAAACATCGGGGCACTGATACCGCTGGCAACGGTAGGTTCACCATTCACCGCGCGCATCACAGCCCCTTGATCACCTTTAAATGCAGTTACGCCAATCAACGGTACCAGTAATGCCACAATACCGAGAAAGGCACCAGTAAAAGCAATCATGGTATGAAAGGGTAAGCCCCAAATACCGATCACATTATGGGTGTCTTTCCAGCGTACTCGCATGGTTTTATTCATACGCCAGGAAAAGAGCTCTTTGATAATTTTTTGATGTGTCAGTATGCCGGTGATAATGGAAAGCAATAGTAATACACCGGCTACACCAACCAGGGATCGTCCAAGGGTTCGATTAGGTAACATCAGTTCAGCATGGAACTCCACTAACCAATGGGCTAAACCTTCACCGCGTTCGGGAATGATTTCGCCAGTATGGCTATTCCAGCGTCGTGTATGTAATACGGTTTCTTGATCTGATTTAATATTGGCAAAGCCATGGTAATACGGTGTATGTATGGTGGGGTAACGCATGCTTAAAGAAGTGAGTTGACCATTAGCCGTTACTTCATTAACAAAACTATCTAGCAAAGGGGTTATCTCAATCGGTTGATCACTAACTTGTAAACGTGTAACAGGATCTTCCCATGTGCTAATTTCATCACCAAATAGCGCGACGCTACCAGAGAAGCTGACAATAAAAATAAATAAACCCGTTATTACACCTATCCAGGCATGAAGATCATAAAGACGTGTTAGACGTTCGCGTTGCATATTTTACTACTTTCAATAAGCCTCAACAGAAATAATAACGATAGCACTGATAATACAAAGTGTTGTTAATACCACAGTCGGTCGCCAAGGGAGGTGATCCCAATAGGCGTATAGCATGATGATGGTCCAGAGTAATGGCGTGCCTAACCCTAGCCAGATAAGGTTGGTACCTAACTCACCTGGTAATATGAGTAATAAAGCAGAAGGTACCAGCACAGTGAACAGTGTGGAGAGCAATAATAGGTTAATGAGTCGAAAGATATGTCCACTGGTCATGTCAAAGATACACCGTAACTAAAGAGCATGAAAAAAAAGGCAGCTATACCAGTACGAATGTGCATGCGTGATAATCGTTCGCTAATAAAAATGTTAATGAGCCCCACAAGATTAAAGATGCCCAGGGAAATGGGAACCCCATATTCCCACCCCCAGGCAATTCCACTGAAGAGCACAGTGAAAAACAGTAATAATAAACCGCAAGCAATAAGCAACTTACGTAATATGGGGCGGTATTTTATCGCAGTTAAATGACTATGTTTGCCATGAGCTTGGTAAAAAGCGACCATGGCGGTATAACT
>CAZPAE010000541.1:0-2523 GCA_964584455.1 uncultured Thioalkalispiraceae bacterium | reverse complement strand
AAGGTAAAATTACCCATTTTGTCAGTTCTATGGGAACAACCGGTACCATTGTTGGTACCTCGCGCTACTTAAAAGAGCAAAACCCGAATATCCAAGTTATCGGTGTGCAGCCACAAGAAGGCGCATCCATACCGGGTATCCGTTGTTGGAAAGAGGAATACTTGCCTAAGATCTATACCGAACAGAATATCGATCAGAAAATTTTAGTCAGCCAAGAAATCGCAGAGCAAACCACACGCCAGTTGGCAGCCAAAGAAGGTCTATTTGTTGGCATATCCTCAGGGGGCGCATTAGCTGCTGCATTGCAATTATCTGAGTCCCTGGAAAATGCATTAATTGTTTCCATCGTCTGTGATCGGGGTGATCGTTATCTCTCAACCCATGTTTTTCCCAGTTAGTCTTTTTCCCTTTTTATTGTTCACTATATAATAGTATGCGGCCAGTTGGCTGTAGTGATGATAAAAGGGTGTAAAGTCAGGTGTCGGCGAAGACGGTAAAACCACTCAATTATTTTTTTATTTGGGCTGTTATTGGTTGGTTAGGTGTGGCTACGGTCTGCTATTTATCACTAACACCTAAACCTCCCCAGATCGACATCGCGATTTTGCAGTGGGACAAGTTGCATCATTTTATGGCCTATGCGGTGTTAATGGGGTGGTTTATGCAATTGTATTACACTGTGAAAGCACGTTTGTTTTACCTATGTGGCTTTATTGCTTTAGGGGTTGGGTTGGAAGTATTACAAAGCTTGGGGCCAGTACGTCAGTTTGAATGGGCGGATATGTTGGCCAATACATTAGGCGCACTGAGTGCGGTACTGGTGACACGTGGTCCAGTACAGCATCTTTTATATTATTTTGAGCGTTATGTACTGAAAAGAATATGAGTCAGTCACGAGATAATCTGTTTTCTAAGGCACACGCAATGTTGGTCGACTTTGCATTTGATGAGCACGTTGCCCGGGTGTTTCCTGATATGATCCGCCGTTCTGTACCAGGCTATGAAACCGTGATTGCTTTGCTTGGTGTTTTTGCCCAACGTTATGTACAAGCACAAAGCCAGGTTTATGATTTAGGTTGTTCCTTAGGTGCTGCCACGCTAGCGATACGGCATCATATTCAGCAGCCGGATTGCCGAATTATTGCCGTTGATAATGCACAAGCCATGGTAAGCCAATGCCGTCAGCACATTGAGAGCGATCAAGCCGCTACCCCGGTTGAGGTTATATTGGGGGATATTACAGAGATGGTAATTGAGAATGCCTCACTGGTGGTGATTAATTTTACTTTGCAGTTTATTCCCACTGAGCAACGGTTAGTACTACTAGAAAAAATTTATCAAGGTTTGAATTCCGGTGGTGCACTGGTGATTACCGATAAAATAATGGCTGAGCAAGATTCAACCCAGAGCCTTTATGAAGATTTGCACATGACATTCAAAAAACTAAATGGCTATAGCGATTTGGAGATCAGCCAAAAACGTAGTGCGCTAGAAAATGTGCTCGTACCCGATAGCCTAGCAACACACCAACAGCGCTTAAAGCAAGTAGGTTTTAAGCAAGTGGAAACATGGTTTCAATGTTTTAATTTTGCTGGGGTTTGCGCTGTCAAAGCATCATCATGATGTATTCCTCTTCACTTCTCGCACAGCTAGTAGAAATGGGGCTAGCTGATAACACTGATGCATTAGCGCAGATGCTGGCGCAGAAACTGTCTTCTGAACAGCATGGCGATTTCGATAAATGGGCAACGGCTTTAGCCGCCTTACCAAAGATCACACCGAGTGATATCGATTTAACACAGGCAGCGATTACAGTCGGGCAACAAGCGGATGTTGATGCAAGCCAATATACTAGCTTAAGTGACTTATTACATACGTTTCATCCTTGGCGTAAAGGGCCATTTAAGTTATTTGATATTTTTATCGATACCGAATGGCGTTCTGATTTGAAATGGGATCGCTTACTACCACATATTGCCCCGTTATCTGGTCGGCGAGTATTAGACATTGGCTGTGGCAGTGGATATCACTGTTGGCGGATGCGGGGTGCAGGTGCAGATTTTGTACTCGGTGTTGATCCTACACTGATGTTTGTTATGCAGTATTTTGTATTGCAGCATTTTATTCAGGACTGGCGAGTTGCCGTTTTACCATTGGGTATTGATGAGTTAAGTGCAGTAAAACCATGCTTCGATACAGTATTCTCTATGGGGCTACTTTATCATCGCCGCGATCCCCTGGCGCATTTACAGCAACTAAAGCGCTATTTGGCGAAGGATGGCGAACTGGTGTTAGAAACCTTGGTTATCGAACCACAGCATGGTGATGTGTTGGTACCTGAAGGTCGTTATGCGCAAATGCGTAATGTGTGGTCTATTCCCAGTGTAGCGACATTAAGCCAATGGTTAGCCCAAGCTGGTTATCGTCATATTCGTTGCGTAGACGTTACACCTACCACCAGTGAAGAACAACGGGTTACACCGTGGATGCAGTTCCAATCACTGGCTGATTTTTTAGACCCTG
>CAZPAE010000540.1:0-2544 GCA_964584455.1 uncultured Thioalkalispiraceae bacterium | reverse complement strand
CTATGCATTGTTAAAACAAGGAAAACAAGTTGATATTTATGAAGCTGATGATCGTATTGGTGGGATGTCTGCGCACTTTGACTTTAATGGTTTAAGTATCGAGCGTTATTATCATTTCGTTTGTAAGCCTGATCAACCGACCTTTGATATGTTGGCAGAGCTAAATATAAAAGATAAATTGAAATGGACCCCGACCAAAATGGGGTATTTTTATGCTGGCCGGTTGTATGATTGGGGAAACCCGATTGCTTTATTAAAGTTTAATCCGATAAGTTTATTATCGCGGTTGCGTTATGGGTTACATATGTTTCTTTGCACAAAACGTAATAATGGCGACAATATTGACTCGCTTGAGGCAAGTGCTTGGATTAAAAAATGGATAGGGCAGCAGGCATATGATGTGTTATGGAAAAAATTGTTTGCCTTAAAATTTCATCACTTTAAAGATAACTTATCTGCTTCTTGGATATGGGCCAGAATTAAACGGGTTGGCGTATCAAGAAGAAGCCTGTTTCAAGAAGAAATGGGGTATATCGAGGGAGGCTCACAAACCTTACTTGATGTGCTAACAGATAAAATTCGTGATATCGGTGGTCAGATTCACTTGTCGACCCCTGTACAGAAAGTTGTGGTTAAAAATAAACAAGTCACTGGTGTACAGGTTAATGGCGAGGAAGTACCGTATTCACAGGTTGTTAGCACCATTCCATTGCCTTTTGTGTCTAGAATTGTCCATGATTTATCGCCTGCGACATTAGCGGCGTATGAGAATATCGATAATATTGCGGTTGTTTGTGTGCTGTTTAAAACTAGAAAGCCGGTGACACAAAACTTTTGGTTGAATGTGAATGATGAGCGAATGGAGATACCCGGTATTATTGAGTTAAGTAATTTAAGGCCGCTAGATACAGGGCTAGTCTATGTGCCATTTTATTTACCTCAAGATCATCCCAAGTATCAAAATAGCGATGAGGATTATTTAGCAGAGGCTAAATCCTATATTAAAATGATTAATACAAGTTTTAGTGATGCCGACTTTTTAGATGCCCATGTGTCACGCTATGCATTCGCCCAGCCTATTTGTCCACCTGGGTTCAAGAAGGCATTACCTCCGATCAAGACAGAAGTAAGTGGTTTGTATGTACTAGATACCTCTTATTACTATCCTGAAGATCGCTCGATTTCAGAAAGTTTTGGGATTGGGATTGATGTTGCTAAAATGCTGTAATCGTACTAAATATGACATTTAGATTACAAAAGCTCTTTCTTAATCCACAATTTATGAAATTTATCGTGGTTGGCGGCTTTGCAGCTTTTGTCAATTTTATGAGTAGGTTATTATATAGCCAATATATGTCGTTCAGATTAGCTGTAGTGGTGGCTTATGTGACTGGCATGATAACAGCTTACTTATTATCAAAGTATTATGTTTTTGAACCAAGTGGAAAGCGGGCGTCAACAGAGTTTTATCATTTTACGTTAGTCAATTTAGTTGCCGTGGCCCAGGTTTGGGGCATCAGTGTGGGGTTGGCCGAGTATTTATTTCCCTATCTCGATTTCCAATTTTATCGGGAAGAAATTGCCCATTTTATCGGATTAGTGGTACCGGTATTTACGAGTTATTTGGGGCACAAGTATTTATCTTTTAAGGTTAAAGGAAGTTAAAAAACGATGAAAATTACAATATTTGGTACCGGCTATGTAGGGTTAGTAACCGGTGTTTGCCTTGCCGACGTTGGTAATGCTGTGCTCTGTGTCGATGTTGATAAAAGCAAAATTGATTTACTCAACAGTGGTGGTATCCCGATTTATGAACCTGGGCTAGAAGCATTAGTTCAAAAGAATAAAGAGCAAGGCCGGGTTGCATTTACTACCGACGTAGAAGAAGGTGTGAAACACGGGTTGTTTCAGTTTATTGCCGTTGGTACGCCACCTGATGAGGATGGATCAGCTGATTTACAATATGTATTAAGTGTTGCCGAATCAATCGGGCAGCACATGGATGATTATCGGATTATTGTTGATAAGTCTACGGTGCCAGTCGGTACAGCGGATAAAGTAAGAGAAAAAGTCGGTTCAGTATTAGAGCAGCGTGGCATGTCATTAGACTTTGATGTGGTGTCTAATCCAGAGTTTTTGAAAGAGGGCGCGGCTATTGAAGACTTTATGAAACCTGATCGGATTATTGTGGGGACGGATAACGTTCGTACGGCTGAATTACTGAAATTATTGTATGGCCCGTTTAATCGTAATCATGATCGTGTCTTTGTGATGGATATTCGTTCCGCAGAATTGACCAAATATGCTGCCAACGCCATGTTAGCAACCAAGATTAGCTTTATGAATGAATTATCTAATATTGCGGAGTTAACCGGCGCAGATATTGAAAAAGTTAGGGTAGGGATTGGTTCTGATCCACGTATCGGTTATCACTTCATTTATCCTGGTTCAGGCTATGGTGGTTCTTGTTTTCCTAAAGATGTACAAGCTTTAGGAAAACAAGAACCACCATAGCCTGAACCAGGATATGGTGGTTCTTGTTTT
>CAZPAE010000539.1:0-2566 GCA_964584455.1 uncultured Thioalkalispiraceae bacterium | reverse complement strand
AAGGCTCGTGAGAAGATGATTTGTAAGTGGTATAGGCCTACTCTTATAAGGTACTCTTTGACTGTATGCCCCCACAATAATGAGGAGAACATTTATGCGAACTGCCATCCTGTTACTCGCCTTATGCACTAGCCCTCTCAGTTGGGCCACCCTGATTGAGGTGGATCCCGATGCCTTTGCAGCCGGTACCCAACTCAATAATGCGTTTAGCGGTGTGACCTTATCCGCCACCGGTGTGTTAGTTGATAATGGCACAGTTGACCCAGATATCTTTTCCACTGAAGCAAGCAGTATTAACCCTGCCCTGGCAGCTAGCACCGGCAGTCGCGTTTTTGGTGTTAACCCTAACCAGTTTTTCCCACGGGATTGGTTAGTATTAGAGTTACGAGCGGATTTTGCACAACCGACCGATTATGTCTCATTGGATTTTATTGGTTATGTGGACCCTATTCCCGGCTCAGAAGATCGCGGCATGGGTGTCTTAGCGATTTATGACTCCACAGATAGTCTCATCACAGAGCTACACACCGGCAGCCTAATCCTCAATGAAGTACGTACGCTGGATTACAGTGGCTCAGATATCGCTTATGTGGTGGCGAGAATGCAAGGGATTGATACACCGGTTGTCACTGACCGGTTACGTTTTAATGTGCCTGAACCACACACGATATTTTTATTTATCGCCGGGTTACTGCTAATAGGTCGACTAAAACACACTCACACATAAGGCCATAATAGCTTCAGGATAAAAACCTAAGCCTAAGATGGCTAGACCATTAACACTGAGCAAGACCCGTAAATCAAATGTGCTTTCAAAGCTGCTGGAGTCACGGGGTGTATCAAAATACATCAGCTTGATGACGCGTAGATAATAGAACGCGCCAATAATAGAGAAAATCACCGCGACAATGGCCAACCAAATCAGATCCACGGCCACCACAGCTTTGAGCACACTTAACTTGGCCCAGAAACCCACAAACGGTGGAATACCCGCCATCGACAGCATGAAGATGAGCATCATGAATGCAAACCAAGGACTACGCTGATTCAAACCACGCAAGTCATCTAAATTATCGGCTTCAAAGCCACTGCGTGACATAAACATAATGATACCGAAAGCACCCAGTGCCATCAGTGTATAAACGATGGTATAAAACATCGAGGCTGAATAACCATCATCGGTGCCACTGAGCACACCCATCATAATAAAGCCTACATGGGAAATCGTTGAGTAGGCTAGCATTCGTTTAAGATTGGTTTGTGCAATGGCAATCACATTACCAATGGCTAAAGACGCAACGGCCAAAATAATCAGCATATCTTGCCACTGCATGTGTAAGCCTGATAATCCATCTACCAATAAACGCATCATCATGGCAAAGGCCGCAATTTTCGGTGCACTACCAATATAAATGGTCACCGCAGTAGGTGAACCTTGGTATACATCCGGTAACCACATATGAAATGGCACCGCACCTAATTTAAATGCCACGCCCACAATCAAAAACACTAAACCAAAGATAAGCATGATGTTACCTTGCTTCTCAACCACGGCTTGACTGATCACGCTTAAATCCAAGGAACCGGTGGTACCGTAAATCATCGACATACCGTACAACAGCATCCCGGAGGCAATGGCACCTAACACAAAGTATTTCATGGCAGATTCAGAGGCCACCATGGAATCGCGTTGTAGTGCAACCATGGCATACATACACAAGGAAAGGAGTTCCAAACCTAGGTAGATGGTAAGGAAACTATGTGCAGAAACTAATATCATCATTCCTAGCACACCAAACAAACCTAATACGTAATACTCACCTTTATAAATGCCACGTGACTTTAGATAATTTTTCGAATAGAGGAAGACAATAAAGGTTGTCAGATAAATAAATAGTTTGAGCAAATCACCCATTGCGTCACGCACAAATGTGCCTTGAAAGGCCACTTGGGTCGATTGGCTAAACTGGCTAATGGTTAACCCAGCCAACACCACCAATGTAATCTGCGACAGCATATAAGTGCCGCCACGGGTTTTATCACTTAAAAATAAATCCACCACCAAGATAACCGAAGCCATGCTTAATAGCACCAGCTCGGGCAACGCTAAAGGTAACTGGGATATAGTCATATCACCAATTACGGCTGCGGATAGTTGTGTTGCAATTAATTCCATATTCTATTTCGCTTTTAAGGCACGGGTATCTTGGTTTGTATTACTTGTTTTACCAGATGCGTCGCACTGGCATCCATTACCTCGACTAAAGGTGCAGGATAAAGACCGAAAAATAACACCATTAACGCCATGATGGATAAAAATAAAAACTCACGTCCATTAATATCAGTCAGTGCAGCTACCTTATCATTGGCCACTGCACCAAAAATAACTCGTTTAACCATCCACAGCGTATACGCTGCACCAACAATCAAGGTTGTTGCTGCCAAGAAGGCATACCATGGATTGGCTTTGAATGACGCTAAAATCACTAAGAACTCACCAACAAACCCGGAGGTTCCCGGTAAACCGGCATTGGCCACAATATCGGCCTCGCGCTGGTGTTGCTTG
>CAZPAE010000538.1:0-2568 GCA_964584455.1 uncultured Thioalkalispiraceae bacterium | reverse complement strand
CCAACTTGACCACCCCATGCTAACCAACTAATTGCCGGCACCGTATTTGACACACCCGGTGCAACGGTGACATGCTGATCAAAATTTTGCTCGACCAAACCAGTACGCCCAGCAATATTAATCAACGCCACAGGACTTACAATTTTTAATGAATCTGTAACCGCAACACCATCTGCCACTTCTATTTGTCCTACCAACTGCGAAAACGACAAACTCTCTTTGAGATCACTAAAATCTAAAGCAAGTCGTCGTGGTAATTCGGTTAGGCTTAATAAACCCAGTAATCGCCCTGCACCCGGTTTAATTTCCTGAATCACACCATCTTCCACAACAATGCCTAAACTAGCATGAAGTTTAGCAAAACTCATTTCTAATGGTGCATCATCCCAGTGCGCCTGGATAACCAAATTGGCCTTGCCCCCCTGCATAATAGCAGAATAGCCAAGACTATCTAACAAGGCACCAAAATCAGGACTATTCACTGTCAGTAAAACATTCGACAAATGTTCACCATCCATGATGAGCCAACTGCCTGAGCCATCGATAGACATTAACGGACTGTTTACAATCAACTTATCGATCAACAAACCATCTGTGCGCTTACGCATTTTTACTTCGACATGCCCTACCTGAACATCATCAAACCATAATTGACGTATTTCACCGTTAACCGGGAAGGCATCACGCGGGTCCCGTTTAGGATACTCAAAGCTTTTCTTATCTGTTGTTAATTTGAGATAGTCTAAATCGAACAAAAAAGGAAGATTTAGGCTTGCAAACCCCACACTATTACCGTCACCGTCTTTATTGATCAGCTTCAACCACTGATCGACGGGGAAATCAAATAATTGCCCTTGTAAAATAATATGTTCTTCATTGGGTAAATTAGCCGACTCATGTGTGCCAAAAATGATGCTACCCTTTGTAATGGGACGCTTAGCCATGTTATCAAGATCAAATAACAGTGCCGTAGATATGTCGTTGGCATATTGAACATGAACAGGTAAATATTGTTCGCTGGGAAATTCCACACGAATAAATAAATCTTTCTCTATACCTGGTGATTTCTTGAAAGGAAGCGGCAATGTGGACTGGACATTTTCAACATTGGAATAAAGTTGAACATATCCTGGCACTGACTCGCCAGACGCATTCTTTTGCCCAAAGTTAATCTTGCCCTGCCATTTTGTTGTACCCGATACCTGTCCCAATAACACAGAAGGAATATGATCATGTAATCTAGCACTATCCATCTCGCCCCAAAGTGTTAGGTCTGTTGACAAAGAACCATGCACACGCTTGGTTGACAGTCGCATATCCATATGTCCATTTAAAATAGAACCGGTTAAATCATCAGAAAACACGCCATCCCTGTTAAAGTCTAATTGTCCATTGATATCACTTATTAACAGTTTATTCTGCCAGAGATCTAATTGGTTTTGTTTAACCTTAATATGACCAAAATAATCTAAAGGCGATTGCTTACCTGCCCGAGTAGTGAGGGGGATTTGTAAATTAATGACACCTTCAGATAAACCAGTGATAACACTTTGTTTGTAAATATCTATGGCCTCTGGTGCAATAGGGCTCTGTACTAAAAACCTTACTACATCTCGCATTTGACCGCTTATTTGGCTTTTTAAATTAATAGCTGGCAGCCTAAACTCAGCAATATCAACGACCATATTGCTTAATCGTGTTTCATGAAAACGAACATCATCACTTTTAAGTTTTACCCCGGTCCCGGTAATAGCAATGTCCGCTTGCTTAACCTGCAAATTTGGCCAATCGTCTTGGTAATCTAACACAACATCTTTTGTATCAAAGTGTGCCAGCATGGTGCCGGAGTGATCTCTAAATGGAAAATCATCTAATCGTCCATTAAAAACGAGTCCACCGCTTGTAATCTTGCCTTCCACAAATGCGCTGTCTAACCAGTTTACTAAATCAACATCCATGATCGATACCGGATAATACTTAGACATAGATGCTGCAACCCCATCATAATAATGTAATTGCAGATCTAAATAAGGTGATGACGCATTATCTGGCATCATCGCAACCATTGCCATGTCCGCCTTGATATCACTATTGGATATTAACAACTCTTCTGATTTAAGGTGCCATGCACCTTCATCACGCCACCAATCGATAGTCCCCGCTATTTTATCCAGGCTTAGGCTTTGCCGAAATAAATCAGCAAACGCAACTTGGGTATTGTTACTTTGTAAAACCAACTGACCACGCTGGTGATCTAATTGTAGTTTGCCCTGTGCATTAGCAATGCTGGGTAACTGTTCCCATGCATCGACATGCAAATCATTAAATTCGGTATGCAAGCTAAACTGTGGCTTCTCTGAGGTATCATCATACGCTATATGTAGCTGATGAAAGTCACCACGTGGATTTAGACTATCTAATGTGCTTTGCCATGACGCTTCTAACAATGACAAATCAGAGATAATGGTTTTTATATCATTAACACGTAAAAAATCTGTATTAGCAGCAAGCGAGGTTTGACCATTTTTAAATTGGTAAGCGGCATTAAAGTTCGTTTTTGGCCACTGT
>CAZPAE010000537.1:0-2572 GCA_964584455.1 uncultured Thioalkalispiraceae bacterium | reverse complement strand
ATTTACTCTGGGAAACGTTTTGCTAATAGCAGCAACTCTTTCGAGCTTGATAGTTATACGACATTTGATGCCACAGTATTTTATTATCAACCGATTAATAAAGAATCCCAGCTGCGCATTCAAGTAGGTGTCAAAAACATCACTGATGAAGAATATTATATCCCTAATAGCAACACCTTAGGTATCGGGGTTGGCGAGCCAAAAACTATTTTTGCCAGTGTTGGACTCGAATTCTAACAAGCAATTTATTTGATTAACCATTAGCAGCATGAATTATTGAAACATTTCCAATCGTAACAACATAACCTAACTCAAAACATTGCTATTAGTACCAACCGGGAGGACAGCAATAAAATGCAACACAATTCATTACAACAGTTTAGCGTGCTTGCGCACCACAAAAGCTTGGGGGCATTAGCAAATGAATATGCTGCTAATGGTTTTGGGTGCGCATTTTTTTTTGTTATTTCCCATCTTAGCTTTACAAATAGGATTTAGGGATAACATGCAACCAGTTCCTGATTTAACTACTCTAGAATTACGCACCGTGTTAGATGTGATTCATGCCTGTCAGCGCGTCGAAGTACTCAATGAATTTATTGATGTATTACAAAACCAGCTTCAGCAACTAATACCATATGATAAATTTTCCCTAGGCCGTATGGAGAGAGGACAAGCCTATTCATTACTTAATATTAATTTTCCTGACGATTATATTACTCAAGTATTGTCACTAACCAGAACAACTCAAACCCCAGATGTTGATATACAGCAAAAAAAATATCAGCCTTTATTTTATGATGAATCAACTATTAGTGATGAGCATCCACTCTGGCGCGAAACCTTTTTGAAATATGGATTAACTAATGTGGCTAACCATAGTTTGATCGATGTGCCACAAACCACGCTGGTGTGTTTTAGTATCGGGGATCTGGTTAACCCTTGGGATGCACGCCAACAATACTTACTTGAAGTGCTAATGCCTTACTTTTATATTGTGGCGCAACGCCTTAGTTTGTCATCGCATCCCTTGAGTAAACCGCAATATGGATTGTCATTACGTGAGAAAGAGGTATTAAAATGGGCCGCAATGGGTAAGAACAATAGTGAAATGGGCGCTATATTGGGAGTCAGTGATTCAACGGTAAAAACCTATATTGATCGTGCCATGCGAAAACTGAATGTATACAACCGTACCCATGCGGTAGCCATTGCGATTTCTCAAGGCTTAATTCAATTGTAATGAGCTCTTAGCTTCACATTGTGAATATTACCTCCTACTGTTTGTTGGATGCTTATTATTATCGACGCAATAATTATGCTATTGCCATACTTACTTCATGAGCAATAGGTCATTCACCTATACTATGCAGGGACACTACAAGTATCAACATAGTGGTAATGAAAACTGTTTGCATTAAACAGATAAGTCATGTAGATTTTTATCTAGCGGCAGGCTCCTATCCTCTGAAATAACAACCTACCTAACTTCGCCTTCAAACACGTCAGAAATTGTTAAGGAATAATGATGAACAAATTACGTAATATTTTTGCGACCACCTTTATGATGCTGCTCATGCACGGTACTGCACAAGCAGCTGAGTACGAGGTCAAAATGTTGAATAATGGTGCCGAAGGTAGCATGGTATTTGAGCCTGGTTACTTAAAAGTTGCCCCCGGTGATACTGTTAAATTTGTACCAACCAGTGCAGGCCATGACAGTGTGTCCGTCACAATCCCGAAAGGCGCTAAAGGCTGGCAAGGCAAAACAGGCCAAGCCGTTTCTGTCACACTGGATAAAGAGGGTGTGTATATCTACAAATGCTCGCCACACACAATTATGGCTATGGTTGGTGTTATTCAAGTAGGCAAAGCCAGTAACTTAGACGAAGCCAAAAGCGCTGCTAAAGAGCTCTCTGCCACATTTGCTTTGAATAAAGACCGCCTCAATCAATATATGGCGCAAGTAAAATAGCCCATTCAGCACCACCCGGTTTGAACATCAAACCGGGTGGTGCTACTTTAGCTTCTACATTAGGGGCTCATCCAAACAGAATTTAAATCATTACAACCCGCACCTGCCAAATTTAACTTCTGGTTAGCACTCTTTGTTGCCAATGCAAAATCAAAAATGACGCGAACATCTTCCTTGTCAAGATATTTTGACCTACTTGAAATAATAACTCGACCATCACTATCAACACAGCTAATATTATCCGTATAACCTGATTGGAAATAAATTGAGATTAGTAAATCACCGCCACCATCTGTCATTGTTAGATACCGCACTTGTTCAACTGAACCTCGAATATCATAATTATTAGGTGGTACTGCTGTGGCAAACTGTGATATGAACATCACCATAAAAATGGATAACACCGTCGTCTTTATACCTTTCAACATTATACATCTCCTTATGTTAACAATAGGAACATGGCATCACCTTTGGTAAAACCATGTTAGCTTAGTAGTAAAAAGTTACTCACAAAAAAACAATCAATAATCAATATAAATAGAATCGAACGTTTCATTGGTTGTTGCTGAACAACTCGAATAAGAAACATATACGGTG
>CAZPAE010000536.1:0-2573 GCA_964584455.1 uncultured Thioalkalispiraceae bacterium | reverse complement strand
ACGTAAGTCGACACTTTGCTCTACAATACAAGACGTTGAACTAACCCCCTCTTGCACTAATGCATCGATACCTTTTTGTTGCAGCGGTAAAAATAGTTCAGTGAGTTTTTGATCATCACAGTCCTGTAACAACACATTCACGGTTTGGGATAACTGCCTTGAACGGGGTGCTACTAACATCCCCAGGGCCGATAACACACCGGCCTGTATTGGTACCAAAGCGCGTGGCATCTCAAGCGCCTGAGCCAAAGCACATACATGTAAACCACCGGCCCCGCCAAACGATGTTAATGTTAGCTCACGTGGGTCAATGCCTCGCTGAACTGACATCACACGCAATGCTTGCACCATATGCTCATTAGCAATATCAATGATACCTTGAGCCGTTTGTTCAATGCTTAAATCCAATTGCATCGCAAGTGGTTCGATTGCCGTTCGTGCTGCGCTAACGTCTAATGCCATACGCCCGCCAAGGAACGCTGTCGGCATTAAACGTCCTAGTACCAAATTAGCATCGGTAACCGTTGCATGCGGTCCCCCACCGCCATAACAAGCGGGGCCCGGACGGGCACCAGCAGATTCAGGCCCGACTTGTAATAACCCACCGCTATCAATACTGGCAATAGAACCACCACCTGCGCCAATGGTATGCATATCAATCATCGGAATCGCTACTGGATAACGACCTATATGCCCCTCACTGGTTAGCTGAATATCCCCTTCAATTAGAGCCACGTCAGTTGATGTGCCGCCCATATCAAAAGTTAACATGCGTGTGTATTGAGTTTGGTCGGCAATAAACTTGGCCGCCGCCAAGCCACCTGCAGGACCGGATAAAACCATGTGCACCGCTTGCTCACTGGCTTGATTAACCTCTATCGTGCCACCTGAACTTTGCATGATGGATATCACTGCACGGGGAACACCTTGGCTCAATGATGACAGGTAATCTTGTACTAAAGGACCAACATAGGCATTTAACCACGTAGTAATGCCTCGCTCGTATTCTTTGTATTCTGGTAACACACTCGATGAACGTGATACGAATACATCACTGGGCAACGCAGCAGCAATACGACACTCATCACTCTCATTTAAATAGGAAAATAACAAATTAATCGCCACAGACTTTGGTGCTAACACTTTCACTGCCTTCACCAAATCGGTTAACTCATCGTCAGCCAAAGGCTGTATTGATGCACCATGAGCATCAACTCGGCAATTGACCTCCAGGCAATGCGTTGCGGGTACAGGTGGCGCAATAGGGGCAGGTTGTAGGTTATATAAGTCAGGCCGAGCTTGACGCCCAATTGTCAACATGTCGGCAAAACCTTGGTTGGTAATAAAAACCGTATCAACGCCCTTGCCTTCTAAAATGGCGTTGGTCGCTACGGTAGAACCATGCACAATATAAAATTGTACATCTTGCGCTAAATCGGTGAGCCCTAGCTCATTGATACCCTGCAAAATAGCCTTGGCAGGTGCAGCAGGTGTGGATAAGACTTTGTGGATACGAACACCCTGTTCGCTCCATAGAACAAAATCAGTGAACGTTCCACCGGTATCGATACCTAATAAATAGCTCTGATGCATAAAAACGAAATAACGTGATGCGTACCAATTAATTTATCCAACAGGCTTGCCTCTGTAAGCGGGTTGCATATAATCTGCCAGCGAGTATGCTAACACAAGCATTGTGTAACGAAATTATAATAAACAAGATTATCAACACGGATGACACAACAAACCCTGATTCAAGTTCAACAGCTAAGCCGTCAATACGGTCCAATTTCGGCTGTCAATGACATTAGCTTTGAAGTCCAGCGCGGTGAGGTACTTGGCTTTTTAGGCCCTAACGGTGCAGGCAAGTCGACCACCATGAAAATGATCAGTGGTAACCTCGCTCCGAGCATGGGTTCGGTTAAAATATGTGGTATTGATTTACTGGATCAGCCCAAGCAGGCGAAAGCCCAAATTGGTTATTTACCTGAGCAGCCGCCCGTTTATCGTGAATTGACCGTCGATGAATATCTACATTTTTGTGCAAAAATAAATCGCATTGAAAAAAACAACATTCGCAGTAGCGTGAGCAAAGCAAAACAACGTTGTGGCTTAGAGCACGTTAGCCATCGTTTGATTGGGAATTTATCTAAGGGTTATCAACAACGCGTTGGTATTGCCCAAGCCATTATTCATTCACCTGCGATCGTCGTATTGGATGAGCCAACAGTGGGACTCGACCCAATCCAAATTCGCGAAATTCGCGACTTAATCCGCGAGCTAGGTGAGGACCATGGCGTAATCCTGTCTACCCATATTTTACCTGAAGTACAAATGACGTGTGATCGCGTGCAGATTATTCGTGGTGGGAAACTTGTTTACCAAGATACCATGGCAAATATTAATCAAGATGCCCAAGTTAACAGCGTTATCTTAGGTTTAGCGCAAAATGTCAGTGATACAGAACTTGAAAAACTGCCTGATGTAAAACAAATTGAGCACCTATCACCCAACCGCTGGCGCTTACAGCTTGCCACTGGCAGTCAGTTAAATCCAAAACTGGCTGAACACAT
>CAZPAE010000535.1:0-2578 GCA_964584455.1 uncultured Thioalkalispiraceae bacterium | reverse complement strand
AAGAACCCGCGGACCATCTGGACCAGCAACATCACCAGCGCGACGTTCGTCGTCGCGGCGCCGAGCGTGGCCACCATATCGCGCGAGCGAGCGTTGTTGGCTTGCTCGTCTCCGGCCGTCTCGAAGTATGGGAGCCTCCCAGCTACACGGGCCCCGATGCCGACCACGGCTAATGCGCCGACAACAACATCGACGGTCACGGTGACCCCGAGCAGGTCCATCCCGATCAGCGACGCCCAGGCGACCATCAGGAATACGAGCACGTCATAGACTCGGTTGCGATCGACGACGAGCCTCGAGAAGACGTAGGTGTAGGCGCCGAGACCAACGACGGCCAATGCGGCCAGCTTCATGCCGAACTCGGTCGCGACCTCAGGTTGCGTGAACCAACCGGCATTGGCAAAGAGCACGTCGTAGAAACGACCCGCCATCCGGCCCAAGAATAAGAGCCCCAGGCCACAGCCGACCAATGCGTGGCCGGCGCGATAGAACGCTTTGCCAAAGTCTCCCCGAGTGAAAGGTGCGTCTTCTTCGCGCGACTGCGTCCTCGGGAAGAGACGTTCGGCGTGCACACTCAACGAGCCGAGCACAACCAACAGCGCCGAGGGCGCCACGACCTCCCACAACCGACCGACATCGGAGTCAGCCAGGAACAGCATCCCGCTCATCGTCACACCCGCCACGACGGCGTAGACGAACAACGAGTCTTTGAGAACCCGTGCGACCACAGCGTAGATCACGCAGATCACAAGCGCCGGCAGCCAGAGATGCCCCCCTTCGCTCAAGGTCACTAGCCCTTGGGCGTCGTAGAACCAAAGGTTGAGTGGCAACAACAAACAGCCGAGCATTGCGACCGCCCGGCCCGCCATCCGGTAGTTTGTCCGTGCCGCGGCATAGACGCCCGCGAAAACCAAGGACACGTTAGCCGCCCCCAAGCCAAGCGCCGCATAGACCGGGTTGTCGAACACCCCGATCACCGCCAACCAGAGCACCAAGCCGAGGACCAAGATCCCGCCGCCGGCGAGCATCAAGCTCTGCAACCCACGCGGGTCGAGCAACGCCTGTGCGAAACGGAAGGCGGTGTTGGAGTCTTGCTGCTCAAGATCCGGCGGATCGAGCCGCGGTTCGGGTTCGCTTTGGACGTTCATCGCTTGTCTCCGTGCAGGGGGATTGGAAGTAAGACCCCAGGTCGTCGGGACCGGGCCACCTGCCTTAAAGCAACGACGGCGCCATTCGGAGAAGAGTGTTCGTAAGGCTTTATTGAGAAGGGGTTTATGCCATAAGAAACCATGCGTGGGCCTAGAAGCGTAGGTGAAAACCAAAGGCTGCTATACAATGGATGACCACCCACCGATCACCCAATGAACACCTAGGCGACGCCTATGGCCAGCCTTTCCTCTGCCGAGCACGCCCTACTCACGGCCCTCTCGGAGCTGACCTACTGCAACCCCTTTGAGACGACCCGGATTGATCTCGAGCGGGCAGTGCTTGGCGACGAGTACACCGAGGAGGAACTCGGCTCGTGGAGCCGCACCGAGGCGACCGACCTGGGCGAGCGCCCCAATGTCCTCAAGATCACCGAGCGCGCCGGCGAGCTCGTCGAACGGCTCCGCAAGCGGCAGGCGGAGCAGGGACCGCTGGAGCCCGAGGCGTGCCTGCGCTACGACGACCTGGTGACCTATGTGCTGTACTACCGGCACGTGTCGACTCTACCCCGCTCGGCATTGGCAAGCGCGCGTCTTGGCCGTGAGGGCCGCAGGGCGCTGGCTGGGGCGTGGCGCAAGTTCTCGGCCGAGCGCGAGAAGATGTTCGCCCACGTCCCCGGCGAGCTGCAAGCGCCGATGCCAATGTCCGAGCACCTCTTCGCCTGCTTGCATCAGGTGCGGCGAGCGTTCACCAACACATTCGACTGCATCATCGGCGAGTCGGCGCCAGCCGCAAATCTGCGGGCCCACGTGTGGCAGTCAATCTTCACGCACGACCTACGCCGCTACCGCCGCGCGCTCTACCGCGGCATGTCCGACCTGTCGACGCTCATCACCGGCCCGTCGGGCGCGGGCAAGGAGCTGGTCGCGCGGGCGATCGGGCTCTCGCAGTATCGGGCATTCGACCCGCAGACCGAGGACTTCGTGGAGGACGACGGCGCGAAGGGGGACCACGGTTTCGTGGCGCTCAACCTGTCGGCGTTGTCGCCAACACTGATCGAGTCCGAACTCTTCGGACACCGGCGCGGTTCGTTCACCGGCGCCACGGGGGATCGGGCGGGATGGCTCGAGCACTGCCCGCCGCATGGCGCGGTGTTCTTGGACGAGATCGGCGAGCTCGATCCGCTGATCCAAGTGAAACTGCTCCGTGTGGTGCAGTCGCGCGAGTACAGCCGGCTGGGCGAGACCGAGCTGCGGCGCTTCGAGGGGAAGCTGATCGCCGCCACCAACCGTGACCTGGCCCAAGAGATCGAACGCGGCGCTTTCCGCGAGGACCTCTACTACCGCCTCTGCTCGGACAGGATCCGCGTTCCTTCGCTGAGAGAACATCTCGACGACCGACCACAGGCGCTCGAGGGGCTGATCCGGTTCCT
>CAZPAE010000534.1:0-2586 GCA_964584455.1 uncultured Thioalkalispiraceae bacterium | reverse complement strand
TGATGTAATACAGCTGCTCAGGGCTGATATGGCTTGCTATTTTAAATATTAAATAGAACATAAGAATCAACAACGATATAGGCGTTATCCAGCGTGCTATCTTATGGCTGATTAGCTGCCAGGAAAAGAATCCATGTTTGGTAATATTTAACAATTCTTTATAGTTTGCGACGGTAAACATACCATGAGTGATGGTACGAACTTTTCGCTTGAATTCGGTTTTAATATTTATCGCATTCTGGTATGTACCAATTGCGCCATGCTCTGAAATAGTTTTATATCCTTGTTTCTCACATTCAAATGCTATTCCAAGATCTGAGCAGCATTCATTGTCAATTTCCATAAAGATTTCTTTTCTAGTGGTAAAGCATGAGCCGCTCACTCCGACACATGATGAAAGTATTGATTCTTTATCTCGAATGAAAAATTCATAGTGAAATAAAAAGTTATCGAGGAAGTATTTTAAGTTATCAATTTTGTCGATTGAGCTGACCGCGCCTATTTTTTTATTTGAAAAATGACGCACCATATTGAATAAGCCTGAGGCATTAATATGAGTGGATACGTCAGATAAACAAATAATGTTTGCCTTTGCTTGAGAAACAGCTACTTTAAGTGCCGCTTCTTTGCCGACTCGTTTATTCAGTTTTATTAGTTTGATTTGTTTATATGACTCGATGATGCTATTTGTTTTGTCTGTGGAACCATCTGAGACAAAAAGAAATTCGATTTTATCGGCGGGATAATCTGTTGCTAATAGGTTTTCGATTTTGCTTTCGACAAATTTCTCTGCATTGTATACAGGCACGATCACCGAAACCTTAGGATGATCCAATATATGCGTAGAAAAAACTGTTCTCCCCCTGAAGCTCGCCAATAATCCCAGAATGACCGGATATATTACATATGTATATAATAGCGGGCTGAGCAGGATGAATATTACTAACCCCATCTAACTAATCCTACTAATGATTTAGCCTTATTCGATTCTGTCAAATAGCAGAATTCTTATATTTTTTATTTTAGCCAGGCGGCAATTTTACAGTACTATACGATAAAAAAATATCTATGATTGAGACAATTTTTACTGTGTTACAGTACGAGAAGGTCTTTATTTTCATGCTCTTGTAGCGTGACATTATATATGTCGACTATATAGCGGACAGCCAATGGGTGTCTGCTATGCGTTAGTTTCTGCCGTAGATATTAAATTTGTCATGTCCATATGCTCATTCAAAGTGATTTTAACCCAGTTATGAGGTTTTACTTTGATATTATAGATTTCATAGGGTTACAGGCATTTCCTTAGCTCAATTATTAACTTTTTCGGGTGACAATTATTCATGCCTTGGCCATTGGCTGGCATCAATAGTTTCTTGGTAGGCATGCCATGTGGCATGACCAATAACGGGTAATAAAACTAGAAAGCCTAAGAATGCGGTAGCAAAACTAATGATAACACTTAAACATATCAACGATGCCCAAACTAACATGGCTTTTTTATTTTTTAGTACCGCGTTAATACTGGTAATAGTGGCAGTGATCATATCGACTTTTCTATCCATAATCATCGGTAAAGAAAAGGCACTGGCGATGAAAATAATAGCTGAGAATATGGCACCAATAAGTGTACCTATACCAAAGAAGGCTAAATAACTGGTTAACTCTGGGTTACTTTGTACAGGATAAAATACATGGATCATCGTAGCTGAACGAGCCCAGAGCAAAAATACGACTAATAATATAAAACCAAATACAATGACATTACCAAAGTGGCGTCGGCCCTCCCGCAGGCAGTGACCTAATACCGGCTTTTTATTTTCCTGAATTTGACAACTAATGGAATACAGGCCGATTGCCACAACTGGGCCAATGAGTATAAAGCCTGATAATAACGTGAGTAATGAATACATATTACCGTAGTGCAGTGCAAGCAAGCTTACTAAGTAACTAAGTACCACCACAACGAAGCCATAGGTTAAACTTTGTCGCTGGGCCTTTTTAAAGTCTTGCCAGCCAAGCTTTATCCAGTGAACTGCGGCCATTGTGGGTAAAGACTTAACCGGTGCTGCAAAGGGTAATTCGTCTAGCTGTTTTGCCTCCATGGTCTCCTCCCCAGGATTCATGCGACTATCACTTAAGTATAGATCCTCATATGGTTAGATGGGAATAGGGGATGTCTCCTTTTGAATATAAGTAATCTCGAATATTGGTAACTTTTTGTTTTAATGGAGATAATGTCTATGATTTTCATCCGTGGTTTGAGTGAAGTCTTTCGTCTGATATGTAAATATGACATTGGGTTCAGTGATTGTTTATTAATTTAGCATAAAATGTGTCGTAACTGATATGCTACAAACAGGTAGGAATAGTCATGATTAAAAAAATGATAGTGGTCATCTTGGTAATGTTTTTTAACAATGTTGTGTTTGCTGAATCACATGATGCCATTATCGAGTCAGAAAAGTTACGTGCAGCGGTTTATTATCCTCCTGATTATTCAAGATTCGATAGTATGAAAAAATGGCCTGTATTTCTTTTTGCTCATGGGTTTGCTGGTAGTGCCTTATCGCAGGATATATTGTT
>CAZPAE010000533.1:0-2596 GCA_964584455.1 uncultured Thioalkalispiraceae bacterium | reverse complement strand
AATCATATTATGAATGCAAAAATACAGAGGCTTCTTCCAAAATTTTTTTGATCAAAACGAAAGTAACAAAAGTTATAAATTGGCAATAATTGACGCCACGAAATGTAAAGATAAAGAAAATTGTTATTTTGCAAAACATGTTCTATTAACAAAAGGATTTAATGATCGTTTAAAAACTTATAAACGTATTCGTGCTAGAAAATGGTGTAAAATTATTTTTTTGATGGAACAAAAAAAACAGCATATGATGAAACTGATACTCCTAACCCGATGAATGTTTATGGGGAAAGTAAACTTGCCGGGGAAAAAGCAATACAAGAAAAGCATAATCAGTATCTTATTTTCCGGACAGCATGGGTATATGCCAGTCGTGGTAATAATTTTCTGATGACTATGCTTCGTCTTATAACGTCACGAGATTCATTAGGTGTAGTTGATGATCAACGAGGTACACCCACGTGGGCGCGCACTTTAGCGCAAGCAACCACACAAGCATTAAAATCTTGCTACTCACAGGGTGGGAATAAAGAATTTGAATCTGAAATATTACATCTTGTGGCCAACAATCATACGACTTGGTTCGGTTTTGCTAGTGCCATTAAAGATATTTTAGGCGTAAGAGGACAAGATTGTCATTTAGAGCAATTAACTACCGAGCAATTTCCAACCCAGGCACGCCGTCCCAGTAACTCTTGTTTAAACAATCAGCGTTTTTGTTCTCGATTTGATCTAAATTTACCTGATTGGCGTGTAGCGCTCGATAATTGCATGGCAGATATGTAAAGAGTTAGCCTTATAGATAAGGTACTATGCAATATGCATATTAAAAAAATATTCTTTGGAGCTTTTTTGGAACTGGGGTTCCTCTTTTAGCCGCTTTTTTTACTATTCCTGTTTTAGTTGAGGTGCTAGGGATTGCACGTTTTGGTATTTTATCTATTGCCTGGATAATCGTCGGGTATTTTAGTTTCTTTGATCTTGGATTAAGTCGGGCGATGACGCAATTAATTGCGAAAAAAATCGGTCGTGGTGAGACAGCAGAAATACCATCGATCGTGCATGGTAGTCTTATACTTATGCTTGTATTAGGCATACTTGGCGCATTAATACTAACGCTACTATCGCCCTGGCTAGTTTATGGGAAGCTGTCAATTCCTGATGCTTTGCATAATGAAACCTTAAGTTCCTTTTATATACTAGCTGCATCAATACCTATTGTCATAATTACGACAGGCTTACGAGGATTTCTTGAGGCTAAACATAGGTTTGATATTATAAATATAGTCCGTGCTCCTGCAGGTGCCATGACTTATTTAGGGCCCCTCATAGTTCTACCTTATTCTGATACTTTGCCGTCGGTTGTGTTAGCATTAGTTGTAGCTAGGTTGATATCTAACTTGGCATATATAGGTGTCATTCTATATATTTATCCTGAATTATTTCGGAAAAGCTCGATCAAAATTGAACAGCTTAAAAAGCTACTTTCATTTGGTGGGTGGATGACATTAAGTAATATTGCAGGTCCACTGTTGTTATATTTGGGGCGTATCGCTTTGGCCTTTATAGTTACTGTGGAAGCGGTTGCTTATTTCGCAACGCCATATGACGTTGTTATAAATTTACTATTGATTCCTATCACATTTGTAACAGTGTTATTTCCTATGTTTGCTGAAAAGTTTCATAATGATAATCGGTTTGTTGCAGACCTTTATTGGCGATCGATGCGATATATTTTCTTGATTATGTTACCACTTTCGGTCATTACTTATTTAGTTGCAGAACCCGCCTTGGGTTTTTGGATTAGTGATGAGTTTGCTGCTAATAGCCACAGAGTAGCTGAAATATTGGCTATCGGAATTTTTATAAATAGTTTTGGATATATATCGCAAGCTTTAGTACAAGCATATGGCCGACCGGATCTTACTGCAAAGCTTCATGTTGTTGAGTTGATAGTGTACTTCCCTTATATGTGGTGGTTAATTGAGAAATGGGGAATAGAAGGAGCAGCAATCGCTTGGGTTGTTCGGGTAACCTTAAGTACAATAGCCTTAACAATTCTCGCTAAGAAGTGCATAAATGGGCATATTCAAGAGAAATATGGAATATAAACTATGAATATCCGTTCGATAGTTGAAAATGAACTTATTCAGGATGCTGAATCGGTATGGTGCCTTAAGTCACATAAAGAATTTGGCTACTCAGATGGGAGATCTTCAGAGAAGTATTTACACAATGTGCTTAATGAAGCGAAAGATCTAAGTACCATTTCTGATGAATTAGAAGGGTATATAAAAGATTGGCCAAGTGAGTATCACCTTTCAAGAAAGCGTGCACAATTGCTGTCAGGGTTTTCTTTTGATTCCTCTCTTACCGTGCTTGAAGTTGGTTGTGGCTGTGGTGCTATTACACGGTACTTAGGAGAGAATTTTAAGCAAGTGATTTCAGTAGAAGGAAGTATTCATCGTGCGCACTTGGCTAGTCAGCGAATAAAGGAGCTTGATTCAGTTTCTATTATATGTGCTCCTTTTCAACAAATTCGCTTTTCACAGAAGTTTGATATCATTTTTTGTATTGGCGTTTTTGAATACTCTGCCTC
>CAZPAE010000532.1:0-2604 GCA_964584455.1 uncultured Thioalkalispiraceae bacterium | reverse complement strand
CGGCAGAATTCACACTTACCGAAACAACCGTCTTAACTGATTTGTTTTTGTGGATGGGTACGTTTTTCCAGGTTGGAAATGATTTTACTATGGCAATTTATGCGGATGGGGGCGATATTCCGCAAGCTACTAATGAGCTTTATTCAAGTGCTGTGGTTATAACCGATACAGGGGATGAGGATGACTATAATAACCAATGGCAAGGGTTAACAGGGCTAAGTTGGCTTTTAGATCCAGGCGAGTATTGGTTAGCAGCAGAAGTACGCGATGGGCAAACGTATCGTGGTTATCTTCCTGGTTCACGTCTTGTGTCTGTGCCAAATCCAGTACCGAACTATGCTTTTTTACATACTCCTAACGGTAGTTGGTTAAGTGATGAGAGTTTGGATTTTAGTGTAAGAATTGAAGGTGATTTGGTTGCTGTTCCTGAGCCGGCATCGATTTACTTGTTGATGGTTATGTTGTTTTTTGTTGCGATTTCATCCAAGCGAAATATTTGGTTTCGTAAAGATATTAGGCTTTAAGCATTAAATATAAGACACTCATTAATTTACAAAGTTATTTTTAAGTTGACTTATATTTGTTTCGGTCTCAAGGAGGAGACCACCATGCCACGTGCGCGTGGCACACTTATTTCTCCCAGCGATACTCTCTATTATTAATACATAAATGTATTATGTGCTGCGAAGTATTTTCTATAAATTGCTGCGTTATCATTTTTCCTAACCTTGCAAGTTAATATGTTCTGCAATGTAGTCAATCACGCAACGTACTCGTCCATGGGTTGCTTTGTCGGAGTAATAGACTAAGTACACAGGGATAGGTATCTTCTCGGTTTTGTCTTTGAGTACGGGGACGAAACGTTCTGCATTTACATCATCTCTTACGCTGAAGGCGGATAAGCAGGCGATGCCATTGCCGTGTAATGCCAGTTGTCGAAGGGTTTCGCCACTGTCGGCATGGAAGTGGGGTGTGATGGTGATGGGCTTATTGTTGTTATCCATGACTGGCCAGGTGTTGAGTCTTGGGTGTTTGCTAAAGCCTAGGCAGCGGTGTTGGCTGAGTGCCTCACCATTTTCGGGTTGGTCATAACGTTTTATGTAATCGGGTGCAGCATAAATGCCGCGATAGGTATCGCCGAGTTTTTTGGCGTTTAGGCTGGTGTCTTCTAACTCGCCAATGCGAATGGCCATATCCACTTTGCGTTCAATTAAATTAATATTGGATTCGCTAGATTCCAATACGATGTTGATACCAGGGTAGCAGTTGTGAAGGCCTGCGATGAGGGGGGCGATAGCGTGTAAAGTAAACGGGGTGGCGGCATCGATACTCACCGTGCCTTGCGGTTGCCCTTCTTGTGCTAAAAAGTGGGTTTCAATATCACTAACCTGTGCCAACGTGTCAGCCGCTTTTTCGTATAACCATTGGCCTTCTTGGGTGAGTCCCATGTGTCGAGTGGTGCGATGTAATAGATGGGTGTCTAATTTTGTTTCCAGACTTTTTAGTCGCCGGCTCACTACCGAGGCGGCGAGGTCAAGCTGCTCAGCCGCCGCGCTGAAGCTACCGTTTTCTACAATGGCATTGAGCAAGGCTAGTTCATCCAGGGTAATTTTCATTGGCTTCCAGTATATTGTTGCTAATTAAGCAATAGTAATTTGATATTATAGTCATTTATGTCAATTTTGGGGCTGATATACTGGGTAAAATATCGCTAAACGGTGTATTTATACTTATATATATGTTCAGTAAAGAAGGTGTCTCATGTCCCGGATTAATATTCAGAAACTTCAGCCTGAAGCGTATCGCGCATTTTTGGGTTTAGAAGATTATTTGGCTAAGTCGACCCTGCCTGCATTATTAAGAGAATTGGTGCGGTTGCGGGCTTCGCAAATGAACGGCTGCCAGTTTTGCCAAGGTTTACATACCCAAGGTGCCAAGGAACTGGGGGAAACCGAGGCGCGTTTAACGGCATTGGCCGATTGGCGAGCCAGCGATTTGTTTGATGATCAAGAGCAAGTGGCCTTAGCCGTCACCGAAGCGATGACACATATTGCCGAACAAGGTTTGCCGGATGCACTTTATCAACAGGCAGCGGATATATTCAGTGAACAGGAGTTGGCTCAGTTACTGGTTTTGATTGCTACGATTAATGCTTGGAATCGTCTTGGTGTCGCAACGAAGATGTAATGTCGATACCCAAGTGCGTTAAGAATAAACAACACCGTTTCGTTTGCTTATCTTACTATTTAAACTGCCAGTACAATGGCATAAGTGTCATAACATGAATATAGTTTGTTCTATATTATTTCATTCTCCCTCTTTTAATTACTACTTTCCAATGCATTCACTTTTAGCTAGATAATTTTTTTAATTTTTTTTCAAAAAAAACTAAACATTTTGGCGATTTCCATGGTTAAGGTATAGAAGGCAACGCGATGTTGCTTCTTACATAGCTAGGTCTATAGCGTAAACACCTCCCCTCTTGTTTACGGTATGGCCGGTTTTTGTACGCTATCCACATAATTATTTAAGGAAAGACGGAGGTTTCCGATGGCCAGTGTCATCAGCGGTGCAGGATTAGGGTTATATCACAGTTCATTGAAT
>CAZPAE010000531.1:0-2606 GCA_964584455.1 uncultured Thioalkalispiraceae bacterium | reverse complement strand
CGGGCGACGGCCGCCGGCGTCCCGGCGGGCGCGAGCGGCGTGGGCGGCAACCCCGAGGTGGTCGACCACGACCGGACGGGATGGCTGGTCCCGGACGACGCCGTCGACGCGATGGCCGCGGCGTTGGATGGTTTGCTGGGCGACGACGAATCCTGCCCCGCTGCGCTCCTGACGCACAACAAAAATCCGCCAACGCTCACCATCCAGGGAGACAGTCTGCAATCCTGTCCTGAGGCTATCACCGAGTCGTGCCCCGAGTGTACCGTTTTCCGGACCCAGCCGACTGATGACAATAGTTTCTTCTTCGGCCTCGCTCGATTGAACGGGTTCACTGGAAAGCTGCCCGGCACGCACGCGTACCGCAACCTCCCGCAACAGATTGTCCTGCAACTCACGCGCTTCATAAAATGCCCCGCCCCCGGCGATCGTGCCGCCGACCAGAACAAAGACTGTCGCTGTCAGTATGACCCAACGATTCAGGTCGCGTTGCAGTGAACGGGTTTGCATCACCGGTCTACCCTCCAGCCCAGCCCTCGCACATTGCTGATGACATCCTTGCCAAATTTCTTACGCAAGCCATGAATAATCACTTCAACTGCATTGCTGGATACCTCCTCGTTCCAGCCGTAGATTCTCTCCTCAAGCTCGTCGCGTGACAGTATGGCCCCGGGACGCATCAACAAGGCATGCATCAGGGAAAACTCTCTTGCCGACAGTACCTGTGAGATGCCCTGGCGCGTCAGTTCACGTGTCGCCGGGTCCAGCGTGAGTTCACCACCGGCGAGCCGGGGGTGCGCCGAACCGCTTTTTCGGCGCACCACTGCCCGGATACGCGCCTGCAGCTCTGAGACAGCAAAGGGCTTGACGATATAGTCGTCCGCGCCGCTGTCCAGTCCTTCAATACGGTTGTGCACAGCATCGCGCGCCGTGATGATAATGACCGGCACGCCGTGATCCCGGGACCGCAGTTCACGCAACACGGTCATACCGTCTTTCTTCGGCAATCCCAGATCGAGGAGAATCACGGCATAGGGTTGCAAGCCGACTGCCGCTATCGCGGACTGTCCGTCCTGCACCCAATCCACCGTGAATGCGGCATCCTGCAGGGCCTCGCGCACCGCCTCGCCGATCTGTTCATCGTCTTCCACCAGCAGGACGCGCATAAGCCTACTCGATGACCCGGTAGTCGCCCTCGATGATGCGACCCTGTGCGTCCGGTTGCGGCTCACCCTCGCCAGTACCGGAACGTACGGTTCGCCAGCGGTTTGCAAGCGAGCCGGAAAACGCCCAAAGCGCTGCCCCGATCAACACGAAGAGCCCCATGAACAGACCCGCACACAATACGAACAGGGCCATTACCGTCAGACCCAGCCGACCAACCAGGCCGGGCGGCGACTCACTCATACCCGTACGCAGACTGTAGCTGATCATCGCTATGCTCCTCATGTAAAGTGGCCGCCCGCTGGTCGCGGACGGCCTTGACACAATAAACACAACAGAACGCTCCCGGTTCGATGTCAGTCGCCATGGTCACCATCATGGTCATCATTTTCGCGGTCCTCGTGGTCGAGTGACTGCTTCACCACCTCGCCCGTTCGGGCATCGATTTCCAGGTCGTAGACCTGTCCATTGTCAGCCAGCACCTCCACTTCCCATACAGGCAGCCCGTCCTCCTGTTCGAACTCTGCGCGGGATACTGTACCGGGCACGTGCTGCTGCGCGATGTCCAGTGCATTGTAAAGGGTCACGTTGGCCCGTTTGACAGCCTGCGCGTCATTGTCCTCGGCGTTACCGGCCTGGACCAACCAGGTTGTCGTGGCGAGACCACCGGCAACCAGCCCGGCGGCAACAAATCTAGTCAGGTTATTCATAACTGTATCTCCTGTCGGTTAAAACACACGCTGTTGATTAGCATGCCAAGGAGCATACCCGCCGAAACTTAGTACAGACTTAGTCGGAGATTGCCGGAAGTGCTACGCGAAATCGGCTCCAGCCCTGGATCGTAACGTCCGGTGTTACCGCCACCCGCCCTGGAGCACCCTGTATAACAATGGCATGACGATCACCACCAGCGGTATCTGAATCAACAAGCCGGAGATAATCGCCACCGCCAGCGGCTGCTGCATGGCCGAGCCCTGACCCAGCGCCAGCGCCAGAGGCAGCAGGGCCAGCATCGTGGCCAGCGTGGTCATGGCGATCGGCCGCAGACGGTTTCGGCCCGCCTGAACCAGTGCGGTGGATGCGTCCATTCCCTTTCGCAGCAGTTCGTGGTACTCGGAAAAATAGAAAATCGACACTTCGGTGACAATCCCGACGATCATGGTCATGCCCATCATGGCGGTGATATTCAGCTCGATCCCGGTCAGCCACAAACCGGTAAACACCGCTGCCATGGCCAACAATGGCGAGACCATGATCGCAACTGCCGCGGCGAACTGCTCATACAGAAACAGCAACAACAAAAACACCAGGGCCAGCGCCGCCACAAAAACCGCCATCAATCCGCGAAAGGCTATCTGTTGTTGTTGATACAGACCGCCGAGTTCGTAATACATGTCGGCGGGCAGCATGCCCTGGCCCGACAGGGTCGTCCTCACGTCACGGAT
>CAZPAE010000530.1:0-2611 GCA_964584455.1 uncultured Thioalkalispiraceae bacterium | reverse complement strand
CCTTATTGCGTGCTGGCATCCCGTATCGTCCCACGGTACCACCCAAGCCAACCCTCCCCGGTGTGATCCGTGCCGTGGTCGAAGCCCCCGGTGGGCAAGGCATCGCACTGGATAACCAAGGGCGCTACCACGTCCGCTACCCGTTTGATCAAGCCGGTCACCCCATGGGGGATGCCAGTCACCCGATTCGTGTTACCCAACCCTATAGTGGTGAAGACTATGGCTTACATTGTCCATTAACCGCGGGGACCGAAGTGTTAATCGGTTGCATTAATGGTGATAGTGATCGGCCCGTGATTGTGGGCACCGTGCATCCTGCCAATGCCATTAGCCCGGTCACCGCAGCCAATAAACACGAAAACCACTGGCGTACCGGTGGCCACCATCTCTTGGTAATGAATGATCGCATCGGCGAAGAAAGCATTGCGGTATTCACCCCCGAAGGCCATAACGCCTTGCGCCTATCAGCCAAAACAGGCGAACACCTGATTGACTTGCGCACCGACCAAGGAGCCATGACCGAGCAAGCCGAACGCACCATTCACTTTGAGTCCGATGACACCCATACCTTACAAACCGATCAAGACCACACCATTGAGGTAACCGAGGCACAACACAGCCATACCCGCCAAGCCAACATTGAGCACAAAGCCAAAACCGATATCCGTTATCGTGCCGGGGACCACGTACAGCTAAAAACCGAAACCGACACACTGAACATGAAAGCCGGAAAAGATGCGGTGATTCAGGTACAAGAACACACCCGTTGGACGGTTCGCCATCAAGACATGCAGATCATTGCCGAGCAAGGCCAGATCAGTTTACACGTGGCCAAAGCCATTACCTTCAAAGGCCAAGGCAAAGGTAACATTACTTTAAGCCAAAACGGGGGTTCTATTGTAGTGGATACCAACGGGGCCATTGAGATCGCCAGCCATACCGTGAACATTGATGGGGACTCGGTCTATGTGCATGGTGCCAGTGTCTCGCAAGGCGGCAGTGGTGCTGGCCAAGGGGCCAACGGCCAAGCCCAAGGCGTACAAGTGGACGCCTTACAACTCGGCGCCATGGATCGCTTGACCCACTTAGTGCAACACGTCCAACCTGCCCACGGTTTATCTGCACAAGGTACTGAAGCACATCAAGATGAAGACATCATTGAAAGCCCATTAGATGTGGTTAGCGGTGGTGTTAAGCAAGCCTGGCAAGAATTTATGTGTAAGCAAAGAGCCATACGTATTGAATGGTTTGCTGAACAAGGTAAGAGCGTCTTTACCGATAAAGCAACAGGCCGTAAGCTGACACCACAAGAAGTAGCGCAAAAAGTAGAAGAGAGCTGCCTCAATGAGCTGACACTGGATAATGCAGATGAGGCCAAAGGTGCCCAAGCAGTTAATGAGGCACCGCAAACAGCGGCGGCCATTGCCGCAGTAACGGCTGCGGGCTCAAAAGGACGCTCTATCCTGCGTGACCCCAAAGACTTTTATAAAGATATGAAAGGCATAGCAGGGAATAAGAAAACTTCTGCTAATAAAGACAAAAAAGACCAAGAAAAGAAATGTGAGTACCAACTCAGCAAAACAAAAAAATGCAGCAAACCACTTAACAAAACCTGTCCACTAAAAAATAAACACAAGCGTAAAAAAGGTGAAAACATTGGCAATAGCGGTACATTAGCACGCAATATTATGAAAAACCTCACCGGTAAAACCGATATCAAGCAGCATCAATGGTATTACCAAGCGGGTTCTATCGCCGCACACCATATTATTGTTTCAGAATCTGTTGCTACTGCAAAATGGAAAACTTATTTTGATCTTTGTGGTTACGATATTAATCATCACAACAACGGTGTTATGCTGCCAACCACTTTAGAGTCTGCATGTCAGCTCAAGGTCCCGTTACACCGAAGTAACCACAGCAAAGGCATTGCTAAAAACCGCGGTGGTATTTCTTATGTTAGAGCGGTAAAGAGAGAAATTAAGACCATAGTAAAAGACATAACAGGAAATAAATTCTGTAATAATCCAAAAGCATTAGAAAGTGGCATGAATGCTATTAGTAATCGTATATTAAAGTATATTGATCACTATATTTGGACACTTACATCGGATGGTGATGATTATGCTCCCACTAGCACTATCGGCTGTGCCAATGTGGATAGCATTCCTGCTAAAGTAGGTCAGCGCAGTGATTGTGAAAAACAACGCCAGCACCAATTACGCCACCCGACAACAAAAAAACGCTTAGCCAAAAGCGGCCCATTAAGCGTTGGAGCATAATTTAAATGAACTTCGATTCACAATATTACATCTTAGAATGCGAAAATAATGATAACTATCCCTTATTGGAATGGGATGATGATCGTAATGATAGTGATGGTAGTGATTTTGATGTTGTCGATGAGTTGGAAATAACTGAGCCTGTTAATTTAATCTTAGGTGAACCTATTCCAGATAACCCCGTATTGGTAGATTATCATTTTTGGCCGCCGGATGTATTTTCAGACAAAGTGGCGAATGTGCTCGCGGCCATGAAGTTATATAAAACCCAGTTGTTCCCAGCCCGCATTCATCATGCTGGCAAGATCACCACCGGCTACCAGATTTTG
>CAZPAE010000529.1:0-2617 GCA_964584455.1 uncultured Thioalkalispiraceae bacterium | reverse complement strand
TGTCAGTATCGTCAACCATTTGAAGGAGAGAATTTGTTAGAAGGTTACCTGGATTCGATTCACCACACCATTGATTCACTCAAAACAAACAATCATCAACCGGCTGGGATCATGATAGATAGCATCTTTGATTGTCAGGGAATGATTGCTGCACCCAGGGGCTACTTCAAACAGGCGGCCGAGATTGTAAGAGAGGCAGGCGGCCTGCTGATTATGGATGCAGTCCAGGGTGGTTTCAATAGGTTGAATACGGTTTACTGCTTGTTGTACTTTTGGTTCGATATCTTGTACACCGAGGCTCAAACGGTTGAAGCCCAGTTCGCGTAATAAGGCAATCGTATCAGCATTGGCTTCACGCGGATCAATTTCAATAGAGTACTCACCATTGTCATCGTCATGTAAGTTGAAATGTTCGCGCGTAGTTTGCATCAAGGCTTGCATTTGTTCATGGCTAATGAAGGTTGGCGTGCCACCACCCCAATGGAGTTGCTCTACCTTACGAGTATCATCAAATAGTTCAGCTTGTAATTGGATTTCTTTATGCAAATAGTCAAGGTAGGGTTGGGCGCGTTTACGATTCTTCGTCACGATCTTATTGCAGGCACAATAAAAGCAAACGGTATCGCAGAAAGGCAGGTGAAAATAAAGGGATAAGTCCCGATTATTTTTCCCGCTCAGCTGGGCTTGCTGGCGATAGGCGTGCCCATCGAATGCGGCATCAAATTGTAATGCAGTTGGGTAAGAGGTATAGCGCGGACCAGTTTGGTCGTATCGCTGAATAAGTTGGCTGTCAAAAGTAGGCTTAGGCATGGTTGTTCATCATTACAAAAGTGATGCTTATCCTAGTATAGGTGTGATTGGTTACTATTGAGCTAGATCAGTATTTCCGCCATAAGGGGGAGTGGACTAGCTAGCATCTATAGTGCAACTTGCAGTAAAGGATAAGGTCCACATGGACGAAGCTAATTTAGCCAGGGAATGAATGGAACTTGTCGGTGGCAGGATCAGTCTTAATGGCTTGTTTTAAATGAAGGAACGTTGTTTAATGATCACGGGTAAACCCATTCTGGTAGGATTTTATACAAATTATGATGCCAGATTGTCAATGGAGGAGACGATACTATCCCTTCAACAATTGATGATCCCAGCAATATCATTGAGATTGAACAGTTATTCAATATTACTTCAAGTCGTTGGGATAAAAAAATGTCGTTAGCATCGCTAAATCAGCAATTCGGTTTATCCGATAAATTACAATTTATTGAATACAAAGATGGCTTTCCTATTGCCGACATTAGCACCGAATTGTGCCAAGCAAAAATTGCATTGCAAGGGGCACAAGTATTTGAGTGGACACCGGCCAATGCCGCGCCATTAATCTGGGTTTCCGATGCGGCACAGTTTAGCCTAGGTAAAGCGTTGCGTGGCGGTATTCCTATTTGCTGGCCATGGTTTGGCGCACATCCTTATGATGATGCATTACCAGCGCACGGTTTTGTGCGTACTAGTATGTGGACAGTAACCAGCTCCGCATTATTAGACGATGGTCGTATTCAGTTAGCATTTGAATATTTAAATTCTGTAGAAGAAAATCGAGATTGGCCTTATGCAGTGCGGTTACAGTTAACCTTGCTCATTGGCCAAAGTTTAGATTTACAGTTAACGACCCATAACCTCGATACACAATCCATTGAAATCAGTGAAGCGTTGCATACCTATTTTCATATCGGCGATATTAAGCAAACCCATGTTACAGGCTTAGAAAATACTGATTACTTGGATAAGCCCGATAATTTTGCCCGCAAAACACAACAAGGGCCTATTACATTTAGTACCGAAACGGATCGTATTTATGTGGATACGGCCAACGACTGTGTGATTCATGATATCCCAGCACAACGCCAAATTATTATTCGTAAACAGGGGAGTCAATCAACCGTCGTCTGGAACCCCTGGCAGGAAAAATCAGCTGGCATGAGTGATATGAAAGAGGATAGTTACTTGTCTATGCTGTGCGTTGAAACAGCCAATGCCGCAGATAACACCATTACCATTGCTCCAAACGGGCAACACCATCTATTAGTCAATTATCGACTGGCTTAACACGACCGCATGGCAAATGGAATGCCACTTATGGTCTTCTTTGTGGTAATATGCTGCCCTGATCAAGGCACATCACCTAGGTGATTATCCCAGATCCTACCTATATCAATAACATAACAACATGTTTTTATTTTTTAGATGAACTATGTCGGGGGACATATGAAAAAAATTCTAATACTGGCAATCCTAAGCAGTTTTTTATTGGCCTGTGGGGCTACCGCGCCACTCAAACCATCGGATGATAACCAGTTTGCCAAAAACTATCAGGCCAGGAACCAACCGGCTCCCATCCTATTAGTACCATTGAACCCAAAGTACAAAGAGTTTGAGCAGGGTGCAGAGATTGTTTTACAAGAAATTGGTAAGCAGTTAATCGAAAAGGGTTGGGACACGGTTACCATTGAAAAAAGCAACTACCAACAAGTTTGGTCTAAGGTGATTAACCAAGTTGGCGGCATCTATTCTGCAATGAGTGGCCGAGTAGATAAAAAGAAATACCAACGAGCAATTAATT
>CAZPAE010000528.1:0-2620 GCA_964584455.1 uncultured Thioalkalispiraceae bacterium | reverse complement strand
GTCAAACATACCTACAATATTTAAATACTTTTCCGTGCTGGCGATTTTCATGTTTTTACAGGCATGTGGCGTTACTCACGAGTATCCAAAGGACTATCCAGTTGCAGCCAATGCAGGAATTAAAAATCTAAAATCATATAGTATTGTTGAAAAAGACTTAACTGAAAGTGCAAAATTGGTTCGTGCACGCCCAATGGATAACTCAAAACCAATTTATTATTTACAAAATTTTGGCGGTGGCGGTGTAGGACTCGGACTTTTGTTGGGCCCTATCGGTGCGGCAATGAATGCAAGTTCCATAGACGAAAAAACAGAACTTGAAGCTGGTGAAATAAATGGAAAACTCGATCTTGACCCAGTATCTACACTTAATAAGCTGTTAAGTGATTCTGGTAAAAACGGCACTGATAGCGATCTGACTCTTAATCCCTATATTTTCGTCATAAAAGGTAATGAAGAAGGTAAGCTTTATATAAACGCCATGATCCAGGCTGTTTATGAAAAAGCTGATAAACATTGGGTCGGTCGATACGGCTCAAGAGTAGAATTTTATCCTATGCTAGAACAACTAAAAGCAGGACTTAATGATAATGACCAGGCTAAATTAAAGCAGGAAGCCATAATTGCATTCTCTGAAGCGCTTGAATTATTGCATGGCGATTTAAGTCATGAACTTAGACCTCTTTCTCAGATACATTATGAAACTGAATCTTTCACACCAAGAATTTCATTTCCTCTACAGGCAAAATTAATAAAAGAAATTGGGGATGAGATTGTAATATTGACTCCCGGCCAAATGAATGAAAACCACTTATGTGGAAGTTGCGGTTATTTCCGTATGCCAAAACAGGGGGTTAAAATTGAAATCATACCAGAAGAAAAACAAACCGCTGCCCAGGGAAGTTAAGTTCGTTAACCAGTTTAATACCGGACTACCTAGTTTAGGTAATCCGGTATTGGAAAGGGGTCGTTGTGCATTTAAATTAAACAACTGATTGCTTAGCCGGCCGGCCCACCGAAAGATGTCCAATACTACGCCCTAAAGCCTGTTCAATCTGATCAATAAAGCGTTGATTCCCCAGCGGATAGTTATATTTCAAACTACCTTTAATCGCATCAACCGTCTCAGTCATAAGTGGAGATACAAATAGTGACTGATAGTAACAACGACGCGCCTCGTCATTAGCCCCTAATCGTAAATACAGCTCGTGCTCAGTCAGCATTTCATCTTCAACACCTAAAGCATTGTAATGATAGGAACTCCAAGGATAATCTTCTGGTCGCTCCACCATCGATGCCGCAACAGGATTCATCTCGATATATCGGTAACAACTCAGCAAATATTCTTCCGCATTCACCAAACTAGACTTATGCCGCCCCTCCCATAAACTGCCACTACGTCGGTAGGTTTTATTCACATATAGAACATACATACGCCCCAGATGTTGCATTACACGAGAAATACTATCAGTCTCTCGTGGTGTCATTAACAAATGAATATGATTCGTCATCAGGCAATAGGCATGCAGCTGCACACCATAACGTCGACAACCTTGCGCCAGTATATCTAAATAAAAATGATAATCGTCTTCTGCGAAAAACGTCGCTTGTCGATTATGACCGCGTTGAACAATATGCGCAGGCACACCCGGCACATAAACTCGAGATTTACGAGGCATCACACACTCCTTGTGTTTTAGTTTAAAAAAAACAATCTGCATCCTGCTGATAAGAATAGACTAAACTAACTATAAATTACATACAACTTGGCATGGGTAACGAAAAACCACAACGACCCCTTTATGCTCGTTGGGGAAGTGGCTAAAGCGGTAAAGAGCGCTGTCATTCAACGAGGCAACCTACTCAAAACACCTACCGGGTTATCAAATAGCTTTATCAATTGATGAATATCTTATATTTTACTATACCAATTTAACATTGATGACTCCTTCCTTATCTTCTTCCATTTTAACCCAACCCGCCAGTTCCCATTTTTTGAATAATTCAATATATTGTTGTTCTGATGGAATTTCTGCTTCTGAACCACGAGCTCCTAGAGTATAAAGCTTTTTACCAGATTTATAAGCATCTATAACTTTTATGCCATTATCAATAACTGAACTTATTGCCTTTAAGCTCAGTATATCTTTCAGGTTATATTGACTTACTTCTAATTCAAATAGTTCATGAAATACAAATTGCTCTATACACGTATCTGGAAGATTAAACTCTTCCCACTCTTTTTCAATTAATTTAGCTTTTTCTGAAAGAGATACCACTATAAGCCCTCACCAACTATCATCCGCCCCAGTAATCGGTCACCAGATCCAACAGCTTTGACGTGCAAATCAGTTCAGAAGAGAATCTATATTTCATTTTTCATTATGCTTTTGAACCAATATTGATAAACGTTTCATCAAGCAGGATAAGTCTTTAGTTACTCCTGTACTTGAAATTACATAATATTCTCCTGACTCCTTAAACTCTTTAATTTTCTCATGTATTTTCATTAAAACATCATTAGAAAGAGAGTCAAAGACTTCTAAGACTTCTTCGTTTGAATAGCCCTCAGCCATGTGCATCACTTCAAACGCAACGTCTTCGATAGGTATATCATATT
>CAZPAE010000527.1:0-2621 GCA_964584455.1 uncultured Thioalkalispiraceae bacterium | reverse complement strand
TATTACCCTGGTATTGTGAGCGTTTACCCAATTATCAAGGGTATAAACTGACCATTGGTCCCGCGCTAGAAAATTTTCCAACCGGTAGTAATGTGCTTGATGCTACGCTCACCAACGAAGCAATTGAACACCATGTCAAACATGTCCCTGAACAATACCTGTGGGGACATCGTCGCTTTAAAACCCGACCACCAGGAGAACCCCATGTTTATGAACCACGCCGTGATCGTAGCTTACGGCGTTATTCCCGCACACTGGTCCTATTGAGTTTACCGGCTTTATTTTATACCGCACTGCTTGCTTACCGTAACAAAGATAAACGTTATTTCATGCAGCGTTTAGGTATATATACCGGCAAGCCACAACCGGTTGATATATGGTTCCATGCTGCTTCTGTTGGCGAGGTCAATGGTATTATACCTTTGATAAAAGCACTCCAGCCACTTTATCCAGACAAACAGTTTCTACTGACGACGTTTACCCCCACCGGTGGCGCAATGGCGCAAAAGAAATTACCAGATAATGTGCCACATGCTTATCTGCCATTAGATTATGTTGCCGCCGTAAAACGCTTTTTACAGCATTTTAATCCACAATGTGGCTTTATCATGGAAACCGAGTTATGGCCGAACTTATTTGAATATTGCCATAATCAAGCAAGACCACTTTTTATTATAAATGGCCGCCTATCAGAAAAAACATTACGCGCAAAGGGTTGGGTACGACATCTAATCTGCCGGTCTATCGATTATTCACAAGCTGTCCTAGCCCGGAGTCAATTAGATGCTGATCGCTTTAAAGAACATGGTGCAAAAGAGAAAAAGCTCAGCATATTAGGTAATATCAAATTTGCCAATCTTACCGCCCCGATTAGCAAACCTATTAAACTGAAAAAACCTTATGTGTTACTTGCATCGAGCCATGATGATGAAGAATGGCAAATTGCTAAACAATGGCAAGAACAGAATATTACCAGTCACATTTTAGTGATTATTCCACGTCACCCGCATCGTAAACCACAAATTGTTAAACAACTACAAAACTTAAATACCGAAGTTGTCATACGCAGCGAGCAGCAGCAAACCACCGATACAACATGTATTTATTTAGCTGATACCTTTGGCGAAATGGATTATTTTATTGCCGGTGCTGCATTTGTTATCGTTGCCGGCAGTTTTGTCTCCGTCGGTGGACACAATATCATGGAAGTTGCAGCACAAGGAAAAGGGATTATCTTCGGCCCACATATGCATAACTTTGCTGATGAGCGTGACTTATTTCTAGAACACGATGCCGCTGTGCAAGTTAATAACTACACCGAATTGCAACAGCAAATTGACATCTGGCTACAAGCTCCACAACAACCAGACGACATGGGTGAAAAAGCAAAACAGATCTTACAGCAACAAGCTGGTGTGTTTGATGATTACCTACAACACACGCAACATTTGCTTGAAACCGTTAGTTTTGATACTGATCATAACCCTTAATTAGTCGTTGCCAGTCTGATTCATGAAACGCAAACCCTTGCCCTGCTGACTCTTTTTTCAAAGAACGTAATAATCGTGCAAGGTTTCGCTGTTGCCAATGCCCTGCATCACGCTGTTGTGAGCGATCAAAATCAATTAAGAATAAATGGCCCTGTGTATCAATCAAGATGTTATGCGCATTAAGATCCGCGTGTTCAACACCAGTTTGATGAAAACGCCGTAGTAATTTGCCTAACGCTAACCAATCTAAATTTTCACATGAGCCTTGTTGTAAGCAGTTGACAAGGGTTTGGGTATTAGGAATAAAGCGGGTAAGGATATCACCGGAATAGATCATACCATTTTTTATGACCCGGGCAGCAACCGGTTGCGGTACGGGTAAGCCCTGCTCAAACATCCAAGCTAATAATTTCCATTCACGCCACATGCGCGACTCAACCACATTCATGCCTAAATACTTGTCAGGAGTAAAATGTGCCACCAATCCCCCACGCCGATAGTGGCGGTATACATATTGCTCATCTCCAGCGTTAATGATCCAAGCATCACCACGCCCGCCTTGCGGCGTGCTGACTTGTCCCAAACGCTGCCAGTAGGATAATTCAAATGCCTGCATGTAATCGTGGCGAAAATTATCTACGTCGTATAGGATGTGCTGATTCTGAAATATTTGTGTAACTGGTTTCATTACTGATGACTTTACCGCTTTCATCGGCTCCTAAATCAATCTGCATTCTACGCCTTTCGGCCGTGGGTGACATCAGTCATACGCTGCCCTTAGTACGCACCATACAAACCGCATGGCCACAAACCAAATTAACATGGATTATTGGAAAAACTGAATACAAACTAGTCAGTGATATGGACCAAATTCAGTTTATTCTGTTCGACAAATCCCAACCCATGCGATCTTATCTCAACATAGCACGCCAATTACGCCAACAATACTTTGATGTGCTTATTCATCTGCAAATGTCATTACGTGCCAGCTTGCTCTCATTGCTAGTGAAAAGTCCGATCAAACTAGGCTTTGACAAACAACGCGCTAAGGATATGCAATGGCTGTTCACCAATCATCAAATTACTTATCAACCCCAGCAACATGTCATCGATAGCTTCCTTGGTTTTAGC
>CAZPAE010000526.1:0-2624 GCA_964584455.1 uncultured Thioalkalispiraceae bacterium | reverse complement strand
CAGCAAACCTTTCTCTTCATTCGACTCAGCCAATAAAATAGGCGATAACACCATCAAACCTAAAAATCCTAAATATCTGATCAGTCTACTCTGTTGCATAATTCACTCCTTTATTTATCGCCTGATTCCAACGTTGCATTTTGTGGTATAGCAAAATCATCTTGACTTGCTTGTGTTTTAGGTTGCTGCTTCCATTTTTTCATTAATAGCGCGGGTAATAGTAGAAAGTCTGCAATCAGTGCAAACACAATCGTGATGGCAGTGAGAAAACCCATTTGTGAATTCATGGCGAAAGTCGATTGTGATAACACCATGAAGCCTGAAGCTAAAATCACCGTTGTGACGACAAGCGCCACACCCACAGTAGAAAAAGCATATTTAACTGCGGCTTCATCTTCCATACCTTGTTGTTTTGCATGACGATACTTACTCATAAAATGCACAGTATCATCAACAACAATACCTAGCGTCATCGCACCCATAATCGATACAGCCAAACCGACTTCACCCACAAGTAGCCCCCACAAACCAAACCCCATTATTGCAGGAACTAAGTTGGGAATAAGGCTTAACATACCTAACTTAAATGACCTCAAAGCATAGATAAGCACAAATGAAATCACAATTAACGCAATGGTCATGCCGCTTAGCATCTGGCGAATATTTCGCTGTGAGATATGGGCAAACATCACTGTCGGGCTTGAACCATGTGCAAACATATAGTCTGGTGCATTACTCGCTAGCCATTGCTCTGCCCTTTGTTCCATTTGCTTCATATTCACTGTGCTAATGTTGTCTAAGCTAACGATTACTCTACTGGCTGATTTATCAACATTAATCAGGTTATTAAGATCATGCCCAAAAGGTAGTGACATCTCATACAACAATAAATATTGTGATGCCTGTCTACGTGTTTCAGGCAAGATATACCAGTCATCTTGATCGGCATGCATGTTGCGATTAATACGCTTCATAACATCGATAATCGTAGTTACATGCACTACTTCTGGCTGACTACGATACCATTGACTAAATTTTTCTAGCGTTTGTAAATATTCTGGCTCGTTAATACCGCCACTATTCTTGGCAGGAATAGAATACTCGATGGTATAAACACCAATTAAATGTTTCACCGCAAATTCCGTATCAGGACGAAACTCCAAGTTATAGCCAAAGTACTCTAACCACTCATCATTCAGTTCTATACGCGGAATAAACACGGCCAGAAAAACAATACTGCCAGACATGACCCAAATTAAAGCCTGGCGTTTAGCCACAGCGAAATCTGCAATTTTCAACACTAATTTATCTAACCAGACCTGGCCTACCTTGCCTTTTACTGGCACAACTTTCATAAAAGCGGGTAAGAAGGCAATGGAAAAGATTAAAGCCGCAAATACACCCATAGCAGTAATATTCCCTAAATCACGAAATGGGGGTGATTCGCTGAAGTTCATACTCATAAAACCAATCATTGTGGCAATCGAAGTGAGAAAGATAGGCTTAATATTTACTTGCAAACTATTGCTTATCGCTTCTGACTTACTCTTGCCATTGCGCATCTCCCTAAACATAAAACTGAGAAAATGAATACTATCTGCCAAGGCTAAAGTCATAATCAATGTGGGTGTTGAAGCCGAAGGTGGCGTGATGTTAATGCCCATCCAGCCACTTAAACCGAGCGCAAAAACAACTGAAAAAGTAATGACCATCAGGGTTCCGATAGTGCCCCACACTGAGCGTAATAAGAAACCGATCAAAAGAATAATGACGAGATACATGACCGGCACCAGTGTCATCATGTCAGACATGCTGGCTTCAGGAAAAGCATGATTCATCATAATAATGCCGGTAAGATAAACATTAATATCAGGATGATTTTCTTTTAATTCGGCTTTCATGGCCCGCACATATTCCACTACCGTTGCAGCTTCTGCGGTATCTTTACCTGGCAACTCAATCACCACATTCACACCAGTAACATGCCCTTGTGGAGAAATAAGCCGATTACGCAGTGTAGGCTCATTAATAGCAATATTTTTAATAGACAACAGTTGTTGTGCCCCTAAAGCATTGGGATCGACAACTAAATCACTGACAACCAAGTTATCTTCATCGGAACGGGTATATTGGAAATTTGTGACTGATTCAACCCGGTTGGAATAGGGAATGGTCCAGGCTTTTTCTGTTAGTGATTTCACGACCGCCAGGGTTTGTGGTGTAAAAACCTGCCCATCAGCAGGCTCAATCACAAATAGAACATTATCATTTTTATTATAGGTTTTATGGATAAGATCCAATGCCTCTAGTGGTGGAAATGCTTTACTAAAAAATACGCGATAATCTTGGTCCATACCTAGCTTTGTTACACCACCGCCGACAGCAATAATGAACAAGAAACTAAAAAGTAATATTTTGTAAGGGTTGTTAACCAACCAGGTTGAATATTTATCTGTCATGATGCGATTCCCTATGCCTGTTTTAGTAGTCCGAATTAATATAAGCTGCAGTCAGCTCATTAGTGGGGTTTTGAAATATATGCTTTGTTAGCCCTTGCTCAATTAGCACGCCTTTGCCTCCACTATTCCAAAAGAAGGCCACATGGTCAGAGATACGTTTTGCCT
>CAZPAE010000525.1:0-2641 GCA_964584455.1 uncultured Thioalkalispiraceae bacterium | reverse complement strand
AACACCACGATCGCTTGCTGCCAGAGTGGAAACACGCGTTGTCGCTGATGTAAGTGTGCGATAAAAAAGGCAATAATCGCTAACCCCAAAGCATGTTGGCCTAGCACGGAATCGAAAATCACATCCAGTAGTAATCCTAAAATCCAACCCACGCCGACCCCGACCCGTTGTGGTAATGCCATGGCCCAATATATGAGGGCAATCATGACCCAGTGTGGGCGGATTTCTTCACCCCAGGTGGGAAGCGGAATAATGGTGAGCATTAATGCCACAACAAAACTAAGAAAGATCACCATCCCGCCACGTTGCTGTGCAATGGTTGCCATTATTTTGCTACCTCCGGTCCTTTACAGGCTGCTTCGGTATTAGCCCGGTGTGAAGGCCAAATCAGTAGGACCTCACGATTACGATCAAGTTGTGCGGTTGGCGCAACAATAATTTGTGCAAAAGGTAAGCTCGGGTCAGTCTTAATTTCTACGATACGGCCGGCAGGGTAACCCGGTGGAAAAACACAGCCTAGGCCTGACGTGACTAACAAGTCGTCAACCATAATGTCAGCATTGTTAGGTTGATGAATGAGCTCTAACTGTTGTTGCTTTGGATTGCCCACCGCAATGGCACGTACCCCATTGCGGTTAATTTGTACAGGTAAGGAATGACTGGCATCGGTAATCAGTAAGGCGGTACTCGATAACGGACCCACATGAATAATTTTCCCCATGGCGCCTTGGGCACCCATGATCGGCTGACCCACATACACGCCATCACTTGTCCCTTTATTAATCACAAACTGGCGACGGTAAGGATCTAAATCAATGGATAAAATTTTAGCAATCAGAACTTGTTCGATGCTTTCTTCATGTTTCTCAGCAGATTTCAGCAAAGCGCGTAGATTGGCATTCTCTGCTTTGAGCGATGCGTATTTTTGCAACTTTGCCTTGAGTAACTGATTTTGCGTGCGCAGGGTTTTGTTTTCTTCCTCAAGCGTGGAGTGGGAAACAAACGATTGCGAGGTCCAATTAATTAAATCTGATGGTATATTGACCGCATAGCGCAATGGATCGACCACCACGGTTAATGCGGCACGAATGGTATCGATAGCCTGAAAGCGGTGATCCAACACCATCAGAATGACAGAAAGTAGGCATAAGGATATAAGACGTATGCCAAGAGCCGGGCCTTGTTTGAAGAGCAGCTTAACGGCTATCCCTCCTGATCAGTTATTGTGGTGATACGTTAGCGAGCTTTATTCTACAGTGAATAAATCGCCGCCATATTCATCAATCATCTCCAGTGCACGGCCACCACCGCGGGCCACACAGGTCAGCGGTTCTTCAGCAATAATCACCGGTAAGCCGGTTTCTTCCATTAATAAGCGATCCAAATCGCGCAATAATGCACCACCACCGGTGAGTACCATACCACGCTCGGCAATATCAGCGGCTAATTCGGGTGGGGTTTGCTCTAAAGCGGTTTTCACCGAGCTGACAATACCGGATAAAGGTTCTTGCAGTGCTTCAAGGATTTCATTGCTGTTGAGCGTGAAACTACGTGGCACACCTTCGGCTAAATTACGACCACGTACTTCCATTTCACGCACTTCATTACCGGGATAAGCTGAGCCAATCTCGTGCTTAATACGTTCAGCGGTTGATTCACCAATCAGCGAGCCATAATTACGACGCACATAATTGATAATTGCTTCATCAAAGCGATCACCACCAATACGGACCGAGGCAGAATAAACAATACCGCTCAGAGAAATAACCGCTACTTCTGTAGTACCACCACCGATATCCAATACCATGGAGCCACTGGCTTCACTGATGGGCATACCCGCGCCAATGGCAGCGGCCATAGGCTCTTCGATTAAGAAAACTTCACGTGCCCCGGCTCCGGCGGCTGATTCACGAATCGCACGTCGTTCTACTTGGGTTGAGCCGCACGGTACACAAATTAGTACCCGTGGGCTGGGACGGAAAAAACGCGCCTCATGCACTTTACGGATAAAGTGTTGCAGCATCTTTTCGGTCACGGTGAAATCAGCGATAACACCATCTTTCATGGGGCGAATCGCGACAATATTGCCCGGTGTGCGGCCTAACATGCGTTTGGCTTCCATACCGACAGCAGCAATGGATTTGGGTCCACCCGGTCCGCGTTCTTGACGGATAGCGACGACGGACGGTTCATTTAGTACAATCCCTTTTCCGCGAACGTAGATGAGGGTGTTGGCGGTGCCCAGGTCGATGGACACATCGTTGGAGAAAATACCCCTTAAGCTTTCGAACATATGTTTTCTACTTTTTGATTGAGGTTGAACCAGTGGTATCTATATATAATAAGGTGCCTTACTTTAATCAACCCTGACACGTTGGGCAAGTAGGGCGTTGAAATTACTTATTTTTTTGTCCAACGGGTCTTAGTAATAAAATTAGGAAAAAGAGGTGCACATGTCGTTGGACAGTAGTGATGTAAAAAAGATAGCCCATTTGGCACGATTAGCCATTGATGAGGCAGATATCCCGGCTTATGCCAACAGCTTATCCAATATTCTTAATCTGGTTGAACAAATGGCCGAGGTCAATACCGATGACGTTGCGCCCATGGCGCATCCGCTTGATGCGGTACAACGTTTACG
>CAZPAE010000524.1:818-2642 GCA_964584455.1 uncultured Thioalkalispiraceae bacterium | reverse complement strand
AATAAGGTTAAGTATCTGATGCTGGGCCGATGCCAGGGGTTGGTAAACCATCAATGCTATGGGTATTGCGCTCCAGCTGGAATTTGCGGATACCCTCAGGGCCTTGCTTCTCTGATACTCGGATCAGCGTGTCTCGTTGCGAGACAAAAGACATCAGCGGAACACCAAATCCGCAAGATGTTTGAATACGCTTGACCGATAAATGAAAAATTTGCCGTATAGCTGGTAAGCTGGCATCAAATAAACTGAGGTAAGTGGACCAGTTGGGGTGCTCGGTTTGGATAACGTGGCCTTGGCCGTAGAGACGTAAAATCTTCGGCTCTTTTTCAAACGAGCAAAACATAATTGTCATGCGGCCGTTTTCGTGTAAGTGTGCTGCGGTTTCATTACCACTACCGGTAATGTCCAGTATCACAACCTCATTGTCACTAATGACACGCAAGCTATCTAATCCGCGTGGTGAGAGGTTAACATGTCCGTCAGCTTGTAGCGGTGCGGATGCAATAAAGTACATGGGTTGTTTTACAATCCATTGTTTTAGATCATCGCTAATGCTGGGATACGTCTTTGCCATAGCGCAGTGAGTGTAACCAGTTAAGACAAAAAAATCATTACTAATGTGTTTATGATTTTCATTTTTATCACAACCCACGGTGTAACAGCATAATGGAATGGCAATCAATCGAAACCAATATCAGTGATAACTTAGGTCGAACCTTTGCACTAGAAAGCCAAGCGAATGTAGGTGGGGGTTGTATTAACACCGCCATGAAAATTAGTTCGGTTAACGAAACTTATTTTATTAAGTTTAATGATATCGATAAGCTTGCCATGTTCGAAGCGGAAGCCGAAGGTTTGCGTGATATGGCAGCGGCAAATGGGGTGCGCGTGCCAACACCTATTTGTACCGGTACCAGTGGTAACCAATCTTATATTGTGATGGAACACATCGCCATGGGCGGCGGTAACCGTGCAGTGATGTCAGAGTTTGGTGAACAACTTGCACAAATGCATCAGCACACGAGCACACAATTCGGTTGGCATCGCGATAATACCATTGGTTCAACCACACAAGTTAACCAACAGGATCATGATTGGGTTACGTTCTGGCAGCAATGGCGTTTAGGGTATCAATTAAATTTAGCTACCCGACATGGCATTGGTTCACGCACGATTCAACGCGGTGAAAAATTACAACAAGCATTAACTCATTTTTTTAGCGACTATACTCCAGAGCCTTCTATCCTGCATGGAGATTTATGGTCGGGTAACTATGGTATTAGTGAACAAGGTGAGCCAGTGATATTTGATCCCGCCACGTACTTTGGTGATCGCGAAGCGGATATCGCCATGACAGAATTATTCGGTGGCTTTGATCAAACCTTTTATACAGCCTACCAATCGGTTTGGCCATTAGATGTGGGCTACAAAGTGCGTAAGACTTTATATAACTTGTATCATATTTTAAATCACTACAATCTATTCGGCGGTGGTTATGGTGCCCAAGCTGACGGCATGATAGAACAGTTATTAGCGGAGGTGGGGTAGGGTGCTGAGTATGTTATAAGTTTTTTGGAGAGTACTATTTATGGAAATAAATAATATTGAAAGCCACATGTTTTATTTTTGTATTGGCCATGAGGTTAATGGGTACTAGAGATTTCTGACCCATTGGTGTTATCCTGGTGGCAGGAGATTGAGTGATAAAGAAATCAAAATATACGATAGACAAATTACTTATGCTTTATCACTATTAGATTTGCTTCGGTGTTCTAAATAGTAATTGTGTAATCATTATTTTCAAGTTACTTATCACACTAAGCT
>CAZPAE010000524.1:0-808 GCA_964584455.1 uncultured Thioalkalispiraceae bacterium | reverse complement strand
CAAGAAGAAAGTGCAATCTTAAAAAATGCATTAGAGTATGCTCGCGAAAACAAGAAAAATATTGCGCGTGATCTCACTGACTCATCTCGGTTTCCTTCAGAAGAAGAGCCTGTTTCAGTTTTTATGGCTGGTTCACCTGGCGCTGGTAAGACTGAAGCATCCATTGAGTTATTGACTCGCTTAGAAGAGGACGTAGGAGAAATTCTAAGAATTGATGCAGATGAATTGCGGACTATGTTTCCAGGCTATACAGGAAATAATTCGTACCTATTCCAACCTGCTGTATCTGTTTTAGTTGAGAAGATCCATGACATGGCGTTAAAACAAAAACAGAGTTTTTTACTTGATGGAACATTGAGTAACTATGATAAAGCCAAACAAAATATATCCCGTTCACTTAAGAAAGGTAGAATCGTCCAGATCTTATATGTTTATCAAGACCCTCTATTAGCATGGGATTTCGTTACTAAGCGGGAGCAGGTTGAAGGGCGAGGAATACGGCTAGAGCACTTTATAGAACAATATTTTGCTGCCAGAAATGTAGTAAATTTGCTAAAAAAAGATCTTGGATCACAAATAAAAGTTGATTTATTGATGAAGAACACCGATAACAGTCATAGGTGGTATAAAGCTGGTGTGGACCAAATTGACAACCACATACCCGAAAAATATACTTCTGTGGACTTGGAGAAAGTACTAAGTAAAATAGAGCGCTAAGCATATGTTTCCTAAGAAAAAAATACTTAAATCAACAACTTTTTCAGAATTTATTCGTAATGCTTCTTTTGGTGAGAAAAAGCGCGTATAT
>CAZPAE010000523.1:0-2646 GCA_964584455.1 uncultured Thioalkalispiraceae bacterium | reverse complement strand
AATGCGGGAACATTTTCGGTCTATAATCCAGGCCTGATTATTGGTGATGTGTCTCCCACGTTACCACAGATGCCGAAACCACCATTAGTTGCAACCCCTAAAACATTAGCCGACCTTGAAAAGAATGTAGGCATTCTACGACGCATGAATGAGGTTGGTTGGCTTGATGAAGCGGGTAGACGTTCTTTAATACAGCAGCAGAATGAAGTTCGTCGCATTCACCGCGATATGCGGACGATGTGTAACCCGACAATCAGTAAAATCATTGTTTCAGTGGTTTCTGTAGTTGTTACGGCATGGTTGGGACCAGTTATAGGCAATATTATGGCGCAAGGTACAGCAATGATGTTAGGTTTACAGCAAGAATTTAGCTGGAAATCGTTAGCTGTAGCGGCAATTACCCAAGGCATTACAAGTAAGTTCTCCGCTGGTTCGAACGCAGCAACTGGTGCGGCAACAGCAGAGTCCGCCAGTGCTGCTGCGATAGCCGCAGAAACGATACAAACAGCAGCTGTCAATAATATTATTAGCCAAGGTGTTGGCATGGCGGTAGGCACGCAAGAGAAGTTTAACTGGCGCGGATTAGCTGCTGCGGCAGTTTCAGCACCGATTCAACGTTCTATTCAGAATCAAAACACCTACTCTAATGCTTCTGCCGAGGCAACAGTCAATGGTCCATCATTTGGCCGGTTCTTAAGTGATGCAGGTTATGCATTGGCTGCCAATGTTGCCACCGAAGCTGTAAAAGACCTTGTGCTAAAAGACTATAAACCAGATTGGGCCAGTGTTGCCGGTGATGCATTGGGTAATAGCTTAGTGAATGTTGGCCGCGGATTGAGTAACAGAGGACATGCACTACGGCTAGCTAGTCAAGGTAAACCATTTGTTCTACGTGCAACCGGTGAGCCTGTAGAAGTTAATTATAGTCAAACTACCCAACGTACAGCGCAGGCAGTGAACAGTGCTACACAGATGCAACAAGGCTATCAAGCTGCAGTATTAGGTGGCGCAGGTGCTGCTGCCTTGTCAGCGCAACAGGAGATGTACAATACAGCTGGCTTGGCCGGAGGAAATGTGGGCGCGGCTAGTGCAGCTGAAGCTACAAATGTCACTACTAACAACAATCGTGAGCCAGCAGCAAACCATTTGCCTGTATACCCAGATCATAGTTTTGTGACTGGACCAGAAAGAGGGTTTGGAGAGCGTTTTATGGAAATTTGGCGAGATGAAGGGGAAAGAGCGAATTTGCCTGCTAGGGTCGTCAATAATGTTGGTGATATGGCTAGGTTGTTGTTATTAAGTGGGTTGGCACCGAGTATATTACAAGGACAAGAAAATGGAGATGGGTTGTTTGACTCGGATAACAGCCTCGAAATGATTGGGCGAGGTGCATATAACAGTCTAGTAGATACAGTCGACGGAACCTTAAATTTATCACTTAAAGCTTTTGGTGGTCCTCTGCTTAATCATTTCTTTGAGGATGGTGTAGACTTATCTCCATATAAAGCAGATATACCAGAACATGGCCAGTTAGAAGCAGGTATCGGTGAATTCCTCACAGGGATTGGTGCTGTTGAAGCATTAGCTGCTAAGTTAGGTGGGAAGGTTTTAGGTAAGCTTGATGGTGTTTTGGATTTTGTTCCAAATAAAAATACCTTCTCACCTATTGGCGAGCTTGGTGAGTTTGAGACGCTTGGTCTTCCAGCTATCACTCCCACAAGGAATGTGTTAACTGATTCGATCGAGGGCCGTTTGTTAGTTCGGCAATATAAACAAGCAGGCATGTCTGAATTTCAAGCATTAAGATTCGCAAGAAGAGATATTGAAAGTGGAACGGCACTTCCAGACATTGGTTTGCAAAATGCGGGCGATACTTTCTATAGACTAGTTCCATCTGGCAATGAACCAGGTCGCTCTTCCTATTACTTGAGCCCAGGGCAATATTCGGCTCTTAAGTCAGGTGCTGCTGATGTTTTTGATGGCCTGTCATTACCTGACAATAGGTTTGCAAATGTTTATGATGTTTATCAGTACTCAGTGAAGCAGGGTAGTGCTCCATTAAGCTTTTCTAGTGAGATAGCTCCTTCGATGAGTGCTGGACATGGCTTGCGTACAGGAGGATTTGGACAGACGGTGATTCCAAATTCTAATGCTTTGGAATTGAAAGGGCTTATAGAGACTCTTAATCATACTAGGTAGAAGAATTATGTTTAGTAGTTCAGTTAATAAAGTAGAATTGTCTAAAGTGGCAAGAGAGTTTTTAAGCTTGCTAGAAAAATATCAAATCAATCATCAATCTGCAAGGGATGTGTTGAATCGTAGCAGGGTACTTATTGAGAAGGCTATAAATGGTGAGATTGACACCCCAATGCCTAAAGGGTTTTTTCCAGAGGAGTTTTGGGAAGATAGTGACTTATTTCAATATCGTGATTTAGGCGATGCAGTGGCAAAATTTAGCCTACTACTTGAGGGGGCTGAGTCATTGGATCATGTAAAAAAGATTGTTCATGACATTGAAAAGCAGGCGGAGAAAGACGAACAAGAGCTACGAGATAGACTAAAACGTTAGCATATGAATACTTATAGGATATTTACTAACTGTCTTTTCAGCACCGATCCAACGTTCTATTCAGAATCAAAACACCT
>CAZPAE010000522.1:0-2646 GCA_964584455.1 uncultured Thioalkalispiraceae bacterium | reverse complement strand
TTTGTAGGAGTAAAAACATGAGTGTACGAGTCACATTGAACTGTCAAGTTAAGCCTGGTGAATTTAATCGTTTATTACCTTTCTTAGAAGCTAACTTGCCTAATGTCCGTGGATTTAAAGGTTGCCAGCAGGTAAGTGTTCTTTTCAACGAAGAAACCGAACAAATGCTACTCGACGAACAGTGGCAGTCGGTCCAGCACCACCAAGACTATATCGCTTTTATTTCTGACAACGGTGTTCTCGGTCAGCTAGCTGCTTTTTTAACAGCTGCGCCCGATATTCGCTACTTTTCCGCCGTCGATATTTAATCAACGTTTATCGTTATCTGCCTAGTAATCCACTAGTGATGATAGCCATCTGTGATGGCTATCAAAGCTTTGGTCTGGACGATGATCGGAACCCCCTCCGGTCATCATTAGACTACAGCCTCTGTTGCCAGGGGCTTTTTTTGTTGGGTTAGAAACAGTGACGTGAGCTAGTTAGTGGTTATCCTTACTAAGCCATGCAGTTAATTTTTCTTCTTCATGGGTAATTATATCGGGGTTGATCAATCCTCGTTGCATCGCGATACAAATGGCCCGGGTACGTAAATTAAATGTGTCATTATTTATATTCAGTGTATCGACACCTAATTTACAATAGAGTGAACGTAGCCTATTTTGTATACCACGGCGGGACAAATAACGGCGCTTAGCAATCATATTATCAGTTAATCCCAATGCAATATCGATTAATGACTCATATTCAATATCTGTGATTTGGCTATCTGACTGAGTTGCCCGTGCTTGCACAGGGCGAATGTATGGATCGACCCAGCATTGATAGTCTTCAAATACAGTACTTACGGCCTTGAGAATAACATCCGCAGTATTGTTTTTTAGCACATAGCCATACACAGTATCGGCAGGAATAAGGTTCGATAATGCCCGTACATATTGTTCATCTTTATATTGTGACCAAAAAATGATTCGAGCTAAGGGTTGCTGCTGCCAGAGTTGCCGAGCAAACTCTAATCCATTTAACTCTGGCATTTGAATATCGCTAATGACGTAGGGTTTTTCTATGTCTTGACATAACGTTAGTGCCTCTCTACCGTCTACCGCAATTGATAGTTGATTGCTGTTAAGTATGTTTGAGAGAAAATCTCGATCTCTAGGGTTATCATCAATTAATAGAATATGCATTAGTGTACTTGTCTTGTTAATTAGATTCTGTAGTAAGTGGTAGCGATAGTACAAAACAAGTACCACTATTAAATCGTGAAGCATGCCACATGACTGTAGCTGAAATGATTTTCGCGCGTTCACGGATGTTACACAAACCATGTTGTGCAGTATTAGGAGTTACTTGGTGGTCGAAACCTTTGCCATTATCTTCGATACTGAGTATTAAATTTGTTTTGGTTTTTCTTAGTGTTATTTCGTATTTGCTGCATTGTGCGTGTTGTAGGACATTTTGAATTGCTTCAATAGTTATTCTATAAATGTTGATTTTTTGGTGTTCATTAAGTACATCATCAATACTAATATCTTTACTTAAATAACATTCAGGCTGATTGGAACCATTGTTTTTTTGCAGAAAAGACTCTATTGCAGCGATTAATCCTAAAGTATAAATTAAATGAGGATGCAAATCATCAATAACATTGCGAATATTGTTTATAATATTATTAATGTCATGTGTAAGGTTATCGATGTTTTCCTTGGGTTTAGTTGAAGCCGTAATATTATGTAGATTACGAGTGACGCTTGATAGATCGGCCAGAATATGATCGTGCAAGTCCATGGCAATGCGTTTTCGTTCTTTTTCAGTGCCTTCAATCACTTTTTTTGTTGCAATAATGTCAACTAAACGATCCGTCATTTTATGCAAGTAATAGGTTACTTCATCTAGTTCATCAATTTGTTTTTCTGGTAAATGTATATTTTGTGTTTTTCCTGTGTAGACCGCATGTGCAGATGATAATAGCTTCTTTAGGCGATAGCGTATGGAGTGGGTTAGCGTTGATACGTATAAAATGGCCACTAATATGCATAATACCAACCCTGCTACAGCAAAGAACATGAGCCTAGAATTGATAGTATTTATGTTTGCATAGTAATCGATATAAATTGCACGTTTCTGCGCGCGCCAGTTATTATGGGTTGTTTCTAATTGCGGTAATAGTTCTCTTAGTAATTGAGTTATATGCAAGAAATTAGGCGTATTAGTGTTACTAAATTGAGGTAGATTTTCCGATAGTTGTGTTCTTATTTTAAGTGGTAGATTTTTGAAGTTAGTTAGTGCTGTTGTGTAGTCGATAAAATTGTTGGTTGTCTCTATATAGTTAAAATATTCATTATCATTCATATCTTGGTAACTATATTTTTCTGCGATTTGTTCTAAGCGATTGCCAGTAGCAATGGCAATTTGGATATTGTCAATCGCTTGCCCCCAACCACGTATGATCATATTTTGTTCTCTTATAGCACTGAACTCGCCCAGAATATAAGTGAACAAACTAATTAAAATAAGCACAATGATGGCTGGACCAATGATAATTTTTTGTAAGATGCTAAGCTTTTTCATACGAAATATTTTATAAAATTAACTTTTTATTATACGAGTAGGTACCAACATGGTGACTGTGCTTATATGCAGTTTCTG
>CAZPAE010000521.1:0-2647 GCA_964584455.1 uncultured Thioalkalispiraceae bacterium | reverse complement strand
AGGTCCATCATGGGCACCTTCGCCTCTGGCTCCAGGCGCCTCTCGCCCCGACCAAGTTTATCTAATTTAACTACGTCTCTTTTCAAGTTACGAGCATATTAAATTCTATCTTTCCCATAGGACCTCTTCGAGGTCCATCATGGGCACCTTCGCCTCTGGCTCCAGGCGCCTCTCGCCCCGACCAATCTCCTATTAACCTTTAGTGCTTAGATTTGTGATACCTCTGTAAGATAGTTACTGCATTACCAGTTACGCAATGCTTGACCCAACCATACGAAACACCGAAAATTGCAGTTACATTCTGGTTTATAATCGGAAAGGGAACTATTCAATGCTCACGCGTGTATTAGTAAACTGTGTTATCTGTCTGTTTTTTGCCAGTGGATGCTCGTCCGATGATCAGGTAAAACCTCTCAAACCGATACGTGTTGCTACAGGTAATTGGGAACCATTAGTAGGCCAAAATCTTCCTCATAACGGTCCGCTTGCCGAAATGATGTCAACTATCCTGGTTGATTTAGGTTATGTCCCCGAATTTAAATATTATGATTGGCCAATGATAGAAATTCATCTCAAAACAGGCCATCCAAGTCTTGCCTTCCCATTTATAAAAAGTAAAGCAAGAATAGACAATGGATTTCAATTTTCCGATCCATTACACACTTTTGACTATGTGCTTTTTTATCACAAGAATCGCGAAAATGAATTTAAATCGATTAAATCCTTAAGTGATATTGTAGATAAGAAATTAAAGATTGGTCGCATACGCGGTTATGCAAAATTATCCGATATACCTGATGATACGGTTTATACAGAAGTATCCGATGCTGGTTCAGGCTTTCAAAGACTACGTACAAACAATGAAGAGTCAAACGACAATAAAATTGATCTTCTACTTGAGAGCAAAACCATTGGCCTCGGTATTTTAGAAAGCCATGCCATTGCTCGTGACATCAATGACTTTGCATATCTTGGGCACAATGGCAATAAAAACCTCATTAGTAAAGTTAGCCTTAGAATTATGCTTGGACCAAAATTAGATCATGCGGTTCTCAAGAAAATCAATACCGCCATCAATGATCACAAAGAATTTTTCGATAATTTACGTGCTAAAGCTGTCCCATCTAACCAAGACATTGCTTATCTTAAGGCCCCTTCTGATAAAGATATCCATGGGTATTTCACAGCGAATCAAAACTCTGCTAAATTTATTATTCCGCGTAATAGCAAAGCATTAATCATAAAATGGAATGGTTCATTTATAGAATATGACACTCATGAAAAGAAAAAGAACATGAGCACACCTGATAGAAGCCAGGTAAAATTACTCAATGGACCCTTTAAAGGCCGGGTCATATGGGTTAATAATCAACATATAGAACTTGCACAGAAACTACCATGATATTACATCTTATGGCGTCTTTTAGGACGCATTTTACACTGAAAGACGAAGAGGTACTCGCATCTCAGAATGCCTACCTACTTTTTTGGCAGAATGTCAATGTTGCCCCCAATGATTTTCGTGCAAACTTTCAAGATGTCATACACTTACATAAACACAGCGACAACAACCCGCATTTAAGTCGCTTTCGCTCTGTTGAGACCGACTCACTACAAAAACCGCTGCACATACTCGAATTTCATATTAGTGCTGAGGATAAGTTTCTAGATAGTGTATGGAAAGCAATAACAGATATATCACCTAAATTTAAAACCATTCTTAATACAGTTTCATTAATCAAAGAGTCCGTTACTATCCGAGTATACAATAACTCCATTGCCTTACTCCAAGCCGATATTGATGTATCAGATCTCGCCCATCAATTAGCTACACATGAAATAGCCGCCCAGCTTGATCAGTTACAAGAGTTCGGCGTAACGTTTGGTGAACAACTGGCACGTGTTATCTATAGCGATCGTATATATCCATATCTACACAACATAATAAATACCATGCCAAATGCAGATCGTTTTATTCTAACTGAAAGGTTTAATTACTCTCCAGCCGCATTAAGTGCGGTACTAACGTATGATAGCACTATTGAAAAACAAACAGTCCGAGTTAATTGGGTCACTCGGTCACTATTAATCGAAGATAACGACGAGGATAATACCACCGATATCATTGCACACTGGTTAAAAGATAGTGGCGACCCACAACTGATCAAAGATACGCAAAATAATGCCGATATGCAGGCTATTCGATGGCTCAATTATATATTTAGAGAACAATCTTATTCATGGCAGAAAAAACAAGATGGTACTATAGACTATGCAACTGCATTTTCCGATGAATGGCAAGCCATGCTTAACGCCCAATACTATTATGCCGCATTTGAGGCATTAAATGATTCGCTAACAACAACACTGGCACACTCTTATCGTAAGTCAGACGGAAAAACAAAGAAAAATACCGCCACACTACGAAAATTGGGTCAACAACTCGAACAAGATGTAATAACAGCCAATCTCGTTACCTTGGAATATCACAACAACTATGCTTATTACAAACGAAAAATCGGTAACACGATGAGAGCAATTATGACAGGTTGGGATTTTGATACCGCAATACTAAAAGAAGTGACACGAAAAACAGAATTATGCGAACAACGCATCAATGAACTGCACAAAAAAGCAGATAGCCGCT
>CAZPAE010000520.1:0-2655 GCA_964584455.1 uncultured Thioalkalispiraceae bacterium | reverse complement strand
ACGTTATCACGTAGTACACGAATAGGATTATTCCGCTTCACAAGCCCTTCCACCACCATACACCCGGCAATGCTACCTAGTTTCGGTGAACGGAATACATCACGAACTTCAGCTAAGCCGATGATTTCCTCTTTAAACTCAGGTGCCAACATACCACTCATGGCTTGTTTAACCTGATCGATCAATTCATAAATGATGCTGTAGTAATGAAGATCGATGCCTTCTTCATCAATGAGTCGTTTCGCTGATGCTTCCGCACGAACGTTGAAACCGATAATGATGGCGGTTGATGCAACGGCTAAGTTGACATCAGACTCGGTAATACCACCTACGGCACTGGCAACAATATTCACTTTTACTTCATCGGTTGAGAGCTTTAATAACGCGTCATTGATAGCCTCAACAGAACCTTGCACATCCGCCTTTAATACTAAGTTCAAGACACTCACATCGCCTTCAGCCATCTGTGAGAACATATTCTCAAGCTTGGCAGCTTGTTGACGCGCCAATTTCACATCACGATGTTTGCCTTGACGGAAAGTAGCCACCTCACGCGCTTTACGTTCATCTTGTACAGCCATAGCTTCATCACCCGCGCTTGGCACACCGGATAAACCTAAGATCTCAACAGGAATAGACGGTCCAGCTGATTGCACTTGTTGTCCATGTTCATTCACCATGGCACGCACACGACCATACTCAAAACCAGCTAGTAACATATCGCCTTTATTTAAGGTACCTTTCTGGACCAAGACTGATGCAACAGGTCCACGTCCTTTATCGAGTCGTGACTCAATCACAATACCGCGCGCAGGCCCGTCATGAACCGCTTTAAGCTCTAGTACTTCAGCTACTAATAAAATGGATTCTAATAATGCATCAACACCGTCGCCGGTATGTGCTGATACATGGGCAAAAATAGTATCGCCACCCCAGTCTTCTGGGATCACTTCTTCTTGTGATAATTCGTTCTTAACCCGATCGGGATCAGCTTCGGGCTTATCCATTTTGTTGACGGCTACGATCAAAGGTACACCTGCTGCCTTGGCATGTTGAACCGCTTCACGGGTCTGAGGCATCACACCATCATCTGCCGCAACCACTAATACAACAATATCCGTAACCTGTGCACCACGCGCACGCATGGCGGTAAAGGCAGCATGGCCTGGTGTATCCAAAAATGTTAACGCGCCGTTTTCGGTTTCAACATGATATGCACCAATGTGTTGCGTAATCCCACCGGCTTCACCGGCCGCAACGCGGCTACGACGAATATAATCTAATAAAGAGGTTTTACCGTGATCCACATGGCCCATAATCGTGACCACTGGTGCACGAGGGGATTGATCGCCACCTTCCTCTTGTTCAATACTGATGGAGTCTTCGATAGCATCTTCTTTGAGAACGCGTGCTTTGTGCCCCATTTCTTCGACTATCACTTGCGCTGTTTCTTGATCCAGCACTTGGTTTATTGTCACCATTGAGCCAAGATTCATCATCACTTTGATGACCTCAGCCGCTTTAATTGACATTTTCTGGGCTAGCTCAGCGACGGTAATAGTTTCAGGAATCGCTACTTCGCGGACAATAGGTGCTGTTGGTAAGGTAAAACCATGTTCTTCTGTTGGTTGACCTGATGCAGGTTGTCGTTTAGCGGGACCTTTCTTTTTACGGCGGCCCGACATTTCAGCACTAACGTGTAACTCTTTGCGGCCATAACGGGTTTTACGATCATTATCATCAAAAGGTCCTGCCGCCTGCTCTTTTTTCTTTTTCTTGTTACGACTACCACCGGAACGATTTTCTTTTTCGGCTTCGGCTTGTTTCTTAGCTAACTCTTCTTGCGCAACACGCTGGGCTTCTTCTTTTAAACGCTCTTTTTCTGCCTGTGCATCTTCAATGGCTTTTTGACGCGCCGCTTCTTCAGCAAGGCGTTCGGCTTCTTTTTCTTCTATTTTACGTTTAGCTTCTAAATCAATCGCTTCTTGTTTCGCTTTTTCTTCTTCACGCTTAACACGTGCTTCTTCTAAACGTTTGTTTTCTTCTTCAACGACGACACTACGTTTAACGTAAGTACGCTTCTTACGCACTTCAACGGTGACCGACTTTGTTTTACCCTGCGCACCAGTGAGCCTTAACTCAGATGATGATTTACGCTTAAGGGTGATTTTCTTTCCACCGGTAGAAGCAGACGTTGCCTTGTCGTCGTCATCACCATGTTTGCGGCGTAAATGGCCTAACAACTCCATTTTCTCATCGTCTGATATCATGGTATCAGGGTCGGCAACACTCACACCCGCTTCTTTGAGTTGTTCCATTAAACGGTCAATGGAAATACCCACTACTTCTGCAAACTGTTTGACAGTAACTTCAGCCATATTTGTCTATTCTACCTTTTTACGTATTACTCGCTTACCTGCTCTTGTTCTTCAAACCAAGGTGCACGTGCTGTCATAATGAGCTTAGCTGCGGCATCCTGACCAATGTCTTCGATATCTAACAAATCATCAACCGATTGCTCAGCTAAATCTTCCATCGACACGATACCATTCTTTGCTAATTTATTCGCTAGTATATCGGTCATGCCTTCCATGCTGAGTAAATCTTCAGCTGGAGAACTATCCGATAAACCTTCCTCCCTCGTGATGGCCCTCG
>CAZPAE010000519.1:0-2656 GCA_964584455.1 uncultured Thioalkalispiraceae bacterium | reverse complement strand
TTTCTTCACCCACAAGATGCCGGCCTCACCAATAACGGTTGCGCCCATGAAGGCAGCATTAGTACCCGGCTCGGTTTAGCAGGTATTCCCGAAGCAGCCGAAACCCAAGCTGTTACTCATTTTCTCATGTTGGTAGAGCAAACCGGTGCACGCGTGCATTTTTGCCGCTTATCGACCTCGCGTGCTATCCAAATGATCGGCCGAGCAAAGTATGACGGGTTTGATATCACCAGTGATGTGGCAGCACATCAATTGCATTTAACCGAAATGGATATCGGCTTCTTTAACAGCCAATGCCATGTCATTCCACCTTTACGTACCCAACGTGATCGTGACGCATTGCGCCAAGCCATTGCTAACGCGCAAATCGAAGCCATCTGCTCAGATCATCAACCCCATGATGTGGATGCAAAGCTGGCACCATTTGCCGAAACAGAGCCCGGCATTTCAAGTTTAGAAACCTTGCTACCGTTAAGTCTGCGGCTCGTCAATGAAGGCACCATGAAGTTACCCGCAATGATTGATCGGCTTTCTACCACACCGGCAGAAATTTTGGGTATCAATGCAGGGCATTTAAGTGTGGGGGCCATTGCCGATGTTTGTATTTTTGATCCCAACAAACATTGGACCGTGAAGCCAGAAAAACTATATAGCTGTGGCCATAACACCGCCTTTGAACATTGGGAATTGCAAGGTAAAGTGACCCACACACTTTGCCGTGGCAACGTTGTTTATTCACAAGAAGCATCCGCATGACACAAACCAAACCACACCGTGACACTATTGTTGTCGAACACGCTGAAATCCTGACCCATGACGCCTATGAAGGTGACCAATTCATTTTACGTGTGCAAGCACAAACCATTGCCCAACGTGCACTGGCCGGTAGCTTTGTGCACATTCAGTGTGATCCACAATTAGCCATGCGCCGCCCTATCTCTATTATGCGAGTCGATGCAAAGGCAGGTTGGATTGAGTTGTTGTATAAAGTATTTGGTGAAGGCACTCGCCTATTATCACAGCGTAAAGTGGGCGAAACCTTAAACTTGTTTGGCCCTATCGGAATACCGTTTACCATTGAAAAACAATACAGTCGCCCGTTATTAATTGGTGGTGGCGTGGGCATTCCACCCATGGTATTTTTAGCTGACACCTTACGCCATCAACCAGACTATACACCGTTTGTGATTATGGGCTCAGAAGTACCATTCCCTTTTCAAACCCGACCCTCAACGATCATGTTACCCGGCATTCCCGATGGTGTGATTGCTTGTATGCCTTTGTTAGAGGATTGGGGTATCGCGTCTCGACTCACGAGCACCCAAGGTTACCCCGGTTGTCATCCCGGCTATGTGACAGATTTAGCCAGAGACTATTTAAGTGCATTAACCGATGAGCAACGTCAACAAGTGGCTATTTTTAGTTGCGGTCCACATGTCATGTTAGAAGCCGTTGCTAAGTTAGCCAAAGAATATGACCTACCTTGCCAAGTATCGCTGGAAGAATATATGGCTTGTGCTGTTGGTGGTTGTGCGGGTTGTGTGGTGAAAGTTGCTACCCCAGAGGGCGAGGCAATGAAGCGGGTCTGTGTCGATGGCCCGGTATTCGATGCTTACCAGGTCTTTGCTTAAATATTTTATTCTGCTTCTTGAATAGTAATGCCATCGAGTGAGCTGGCGATGGCATCCGCATCCCCTTTAGAATCACCTAACTTGATCATTAAACGCAATTCATTAGCCGAATCAGCATGGTTAATGGCATCTTCGTAAGTAATCTTACCGTCTTTATAAAGTTCATATAGGGCTTGATCAAAGGTTTGCATACCATGCTGGCGAGACTTAGACATCAATTCTTTTAATGAATGTATCTCCCCTTTACGAATAAAATCCGATGCCAATGGCGTATTAATTAAAATCTCAGCACACAGCACCCGGCTTTGTCCGTCGGGGGCAGGAATCAACTGTTGTGCAACAATGGATTTTAAATTTAAAGAAAGATCCATCAATAATTGATTACGTCTATCTTCTGGGAAAAAGTTAATAATCCGATCCATAGCTTGGTTAGCATTATTAGCATGTAAAGTCGCTAAACATAAATGGCCGGTTTCCGCAAAAGCAATGGCATGGTCCATGGTCTCACGGGTTCGAATCTCACCAATCAAAATAACATCCGGTGCTTGGCGCAAAGTGTTCTTCAATGCGACTTCAAAACTGTCTGTATCTAACCCCACTTCACGTTGTGTCACAATACAACCGGCATGTTGGTGAATATATTCAATGGGATCTTCGATAGAAATAATATGGCCGGTACTATTGTGATTGCGATAGCCAATCATCGCAGCTAACGAGGTTGATTTACCTGAACCGGTTGCACCAACAAAAATTACCATGCCCCGTTTGGTCATCGCCAAATCTTTTAAGATTGGTGGCAACGTCAAACCATCAATAGTAGGAATCGTGGTTTCGATTTTACGTAATACCATACCCGCGTGGTTGCGCTGCTGAAAGGCACTAACACGGAACCGACCAATGCCTGAAGCAGAAATAGCAAAATTACATTCGTTAGTTGATTCAAATTCTTGCCGCTGTTCTGGCGACATAATGGAATTCACAATCTCACGGGCTTGAGACGGTGTTAAGGTGGCTTGTGTCACTGG
>CAZPAE010000518.1:0-2665 GCA_964584455.1 uncultured Thioalkalispiraceae bacterium | reverse complement strand
ACTATTTTAAATACAGTTATCGAAAATAAGTAAATTCAACCAGTTACTGATTGCTTAATCTTCATTGACGGCCATATGTTGAGCCTGATCACAATTATGTATTGTTGTTCTTATTAATTTTGAAGCCGTGCCGTTTATTAACATTGCAACGATGATGAATGTATATTGGGATACATCAGATTGTGTTTAAGTGCATTGTTAAGTCTCTAGCATAGCCTCAACAATGGGGTTTGGTTAAGCGGTCATCCACTGACCGCTTTTTTTTATTTGCTGTCGCAATTGCGATAGTAAATTACTTTTCGAGCTCTTCGAAGCGTTTTTGTTGCTGTTCGAATTGTTTTTGTAGATCGCGGCTGGCTTGTTTTGCGTCATCAATAATTTGCTTAGCCTGCTCTTCAACGGTTTGGTCAGAATCCTTTTGTGCACTAAACAGCGCATCCTTGTTATAAATGACAAGGGCTGAAATAATACCCAAGGCTAATAGTAGGCTAATTAAACGCATTCGGGCCTCCTGTGGCAATAATACCGTTAAGCATAGCAGTGTTTTTCTGCTAGGCTAGCTTAGCCAGAATGAAAGATGATTGGTGGAGAGAAGATAATAATGATGTATCGCGTTGTATGTGTTTTGTTACTGGGTGGATTACTGAGTTTATCAGGTTGTGCTGTACTTAATATCCAGCAACCGCAAGTTCAAATTGATGCCGTTGATTTTGAGCCCCGCTCGTTACAACAAGGTCAACTTAATGCACTGATTTCCGTTGCTAACCCAAATCAGTTCTCAGTGCCGATCAAAGGATTAAACTATCAAATAACACTCAATGGTGAGGCACTTGCGATGACGAGTACCAAGCCAGATATTAAACTGGCTGCGGGTGACACTCAACAAATGACAATTCCTATCGTATTTGACTACTCAAAGTTACTTAAAGGCATTAATCGGATCTTTAAGAGTCAAACTGTGCAGTTTCAGCTAAAGGGTGATGTTGATTTTGGTTTAGTGACAGTGCCATTTAGTAAAACAGGTGAATTCAAGTTAGGCCTATAACCAACAGTATCTAGTGGTTGAGCTTCGTATTTACACTGCTATACTGGCCAACCAATAATATATATAAGAAAGAAGATGGAGGAATGTAGTATGAAATTAGAATCCTTAGCCTTGCATCACGGCTATGAATCTGAAGCAACAACAAAGTCTGCTGCGGTTCCCATTTATCAAACAACATCTTATACCTTTGATGATACACAGCACGGGGCTGATTTGTTTGATCTAAAAGTGCCTGGCAACATTTATACCCGCATTATGAACCCCACCACTGCGGTATTGGAGCAGCGTTTAGCACAAATGGAAGGTGGCATAGGGGCACTAGCAGTTGCATCAGGCATGGCGGCGATTACCTATGCTATTCAATGTATTACAAGTGCAGGGGACAATATTGTCAGTACCAGCCAGCTTTATGGCGGTACGTATAACTTATTTGCTCATACCTTGCCACGCCAAGGTGTGGATGTACGCATGGCGTCATTTGATGATTTTGCTGCAATAGAAGCGCATATTGATGAAAATACTCGGGCTATATTTTGTGAATCGATTGGTAACCCAGCAGGAAATGTCGTCGACATTAAACAGTTATCTGAGATTGCTCACAAACATGGTGTACCGCTGATTGTGGATAACACCGTTGCGACCCCTTATTTATGTCAGCCATTTCAATTAGGCGCAGATATTGTTATTCATTCCCTAACCAAATACATCGGTGGGCATGGTACTACCATCGGCGGAATCATTATTGACTCAGGTAAGTTTGATTGGGTAAAGAATAAAGATCGTTTTCCTATGTTAAATGAACCAGACCCCTCTTATCACGGGGTTGTATATACCGAGGCATTAGGTGAAGCTGCTTATATTGGTCGTTGTCGCGTTGTGCCATTGCGTAATATGGGCGCAGCACTAGCACCACATAGCGCCTTTTTAATTCTACAAGGTTTAGAAACATTAGGCTTACGCATGGAGCGTCATTGCGAAAATGCGATGAAAGTGGCGAAACATTTACAACAGCATGACAAGATTGCTTGGGTAAGCTATGCGGCATTACCTGATAGTCCGTATTATGAAACCTGCCAACAAACTACAAAGGGGTTGGCATCAGGTATTTTAAGTTTTGGTATTAAAGGTGGTAAAGCATCGGGTAGTCAGTTTATTGATGCCTTACAAATGATTCTTCGCTTAGTGAATATTGGTGATGCTAAGTCATTAGCCTGTCATCCAGCTACCACGACACACCGACAACTGAGTCCTGAAGAGTTGGCAACCGCAGGTGTATCAGAAGATTTGGTTCGCATCTCGGTGGGGATTGAGCACATTGATGACATTATTGCTGATATCGATCAGGCATTGGCGAAAGTCACGGTATAACCCTAAACAACTTGATTGCGAGTGTATTAGATTAGGAGGGAGTAAAATGGTGGCCGGAGGTGGCCGCTTCGTACCTCCCTGTACTCTCGCGGCACTTGTGCATCCATGCACAATGGAATTGTGCTAAATGGATGTGGTTCAATTCTAACTAGATTAAAGTTTGGTTGGATAAAAAAGTGTTGGTTCAACGATGGGAATAAAATGGTGGCCGGAGGTGGCCGCTTCGTACCTCCCTGTACTCTCGCGGCACTT
>CAZPAE010000517.1:0-2696 GCA_964584455.1 uncultured Thioalkalispiraceae bacterium | reverse complement strand
TTCTTTGGACAAGCAAAGAAAAGAACCTTTACTACGGGAGTAGTAAACAAAAAATCAAATATTAATCACTCTGCTTGCCTAAGTTATACCAATCTATGTGTCGGGTTACATACATGATTAAGGCTAGGACGCTAAACACACCTATGGAGCCGAATAGCAGTGAATAGTTTTGCTCTTGTAATAAAGAGAATAAATATAAGTAAAGTGCACTAATGCCAACCCCAATGAGTCCTGCTCGTCGATATGTTTTAAGCACTGATTTGGAATATAAAGTGGTCATGGCTATGACGGCGAAGCTGGCAATGATATAAGCTAACAAAAAGCCAACATGTTCAGAGAAAGCGAGTAATAATAAATAGAATAAACACATGCCTAGCCCGATAAATAAGTATTGTAATAAATGTACTCGTAGCTGGGTCATGACTTCCATGAGCCAAATGGCGGTAAAGGTTAACAATAAAAATAACATGACATACTTAAGACTGCGTTCAGTCATTCGGTAATTATCTACGGGTGATAAGAACTCAACGCCTATGAGTGATTGTGTTAATTTGGCATTGTCTATGTCTTGGTTTAGCCACTGCTGTGGGTAGTGGCGGCTAATATAGGAAGTTTGCCAGCTTGCTTCAAAGCCTTTATCGGTGATTTTACGTTGATTTGGCAATTTATAACCTTTAAAACTGGGATCGGGCCAGTCGGATGTGATCCTAATATGACTATCTTCACCCATGGGGGCAATATATAAGCCCTGGCTACCATTTAATGTTAAGTCAATTTCAAAATTGTATTGTTCTGAGGGGGGATTACTATCACTGGCAAGCGGTAATTTCGGTATATGAAAGCCGCTGTCATTAGGGTAAACATGGCCTAAGCCCGGTTCAAAAGCATATTGACCTTGATTCCAACGCACATAAAATTTTTTCTGAATGGCTTGTGCATCACTCACCGCCACTAGAAGTTGCGCCTCATTCCACAGAATAAGTTTTGGGTCAATATCCCAGCGTTGAAAGTTAGGTGAAACAAAGTGTCCGTTTATTTGGAGCTCTGTTTGATAGACTGGAATATCAAATAAGCCACGATAGCGGGTTTCATTTTTAACATCTGCTTGAACTTGTAGGTCTGCTGGTAAGAATATGGCATGTCGCTTGTGGCGCACTTTTTCCAAAACACCATTATGGTTTTTCCATTTGCTAATCTCATAATAAGGAATCATTAACCGTGGCCCAATGAGTGTTTGCTTTTTTCCCCATTTGGCGGTGATATCATTCATGGCATGGTGACGGGTTTGTTCTCGCTCATAAACTTGACTGCTGATCATCGCAATCGGTATTTGTAATAGTAAAATCACTATACCTATGAAGATGACACGTAGCATGGCAGAGTGCTGTAGCCAAGCACGTATGGAAGGTGTTTTATTTTCCATCTTATTTCCATTAATAAATAATATCTATTAATTACAACAAACTAAACTGACATTGTTCTGATTAATTATGGCGAAATCAGGCACAGCAGTGATAGGATATAATTAAGCAAGTAGGAGAAGGCGATGTATCAAGGTAGATGTTTGTGTGGTGGAATACGGTTTAAAATAACGGGCCCGATTCGAAATATTATTTATTGTCATTGTTCGCAATGTCGTCGAGCACAAGGTTCTGCCTTTGCCACCAATGGTATTGTGGCGAAATCAGATTTTATTATCACGCAAGGCGAAGCGTTGTTAACTGGGTATGAATCAACGCCAGGGCAAACCAAATCTTTTTGTCAGCGTTGTGGCTCACCGATTAAAAGCGAGCATATTGCTAAACCGGATCAGGTGCGGGTGAGGTTAGGTACCATTGAGTCAGATATCACAGAACGCCCAGAGGCACATATTTTTGTTTCATCCAAAGCCAATTGGGAAGAAGATATTTGTGGTGACTTACCACAATATGATGGCCATGAGCCAAATCGTTAACTATTAGGTATAAATTGCCAGCGTTTTTGAATAGTTAAGATTTCCATCTCTAATTCATCGGGTAAGGGCGGATAGGGAGCGCTGTATTCAATGAGTTCGATCATGGCGGCATCCAGCTGCGGATTACCGCTAGAATGTTGCAATTGAACTCCCATTAAGGTCCCGCCATGGTTAATACTAATTTGTACTTCTAGGGTAGCGGCTTGTGTGACCAATGCTTGAATTGTATCTTGTTGTGTTGCGCCAATAATCTCTAATTTACGCGTAATATGTTGCACATATTGATAAACATAAGGGTTCGATGAGGTTTGTGCAAAGGAATGTGTATGATGTGTACTACAAGCACTGAGCACAGTACCCAATAGAATAGCCACGATGCTGTACCAAATATTCATGGATTAATCTATTTCATCAACGATGAGCTTGGCGTCGCAATTGGTCATAGTGCTCTTGGGTATTTTTATCACCCAAGTAATAAGGTACCACTTCATCTAAACATTTGGGGGTTATCTCAAAAATATCAGGGAATGGACCATCGCAAACACTATCCACTTGTAACGAACGATAGTTATCACGTGTTAGGGGTCTGAAAAACGGCATGTATTGAAAAATATTAGCCATGAGCATTGATGGGCCTTGACCTAAGCCAATCACACAGCGTCGTTTGCCCAATAGTTTTACCGTATATTCCATCAATTGTTTTAAACTATAACTGTCTGGCCCACATAGGTTATATGATTTA
>CAZPAE010000516.1:0-2701 GCA_964584455.1 uncultured Thioalkalispiraceae bacterium | reverse complement strand
AGATGAACAGACCGATGAATAAGTTTGTTATTTTATTATGCACTTTATGCTGGTTAAATGTAGCCTGGTCTGCTGCACCGATCGATTGGGAAATGCTGGATGCTGAGGAGCAGCGTATATTAAAGCCATTTAAGGAGCAGTGGGATACGTTACCGGCCGAGCGTCAGGCACGTTTGAAAAATGGTGCAAAGCGTTGGGATAGTATGAGCGCTGAACAAAAGGCGCGAACTAAACAACGTTACCAAAAGTGGCAATCATTGTCCCCAGAGCAACAGGCCAAGTTGCGGAAACGGTTTGAAGCTTTTCGTAATTTACCACCTGAACGTCGGCGAGAGTTACGTCAACTATTTCAATGGTACAACGGGTTACCTAAAGCGCGCCAAAAAGCGATTCGTGAACGGTGGCGGGGTTTAACACCGGCGCAACGAGAAAATTTCCGCCAGTTTATGTCTGAACTCACGCCACAGGAACGTGCTCAAATCAAACGGCGTTGGCAATCAGCCACACCTGAACAACGTCAACGGATGCGAGAACGTTGGCGCAATGCGACCCCTGAACAGCGGCGACGGTTTCGTGAACGACTTAAACACCAACGCCATTAAGTTTGTGGTGCTGTAGGGCGATGGACACTTAGCCAACTAGAAGACAGTAAACCTAAGATCACGGCAAACCATAATGTGCTAAGTCGACTAATCAATGGGGCACTGATGGCTGTTGTTGTATCAGCACCGACTGCGGCAAGTAATAGTCCCATGACCACTTCGGTGGTACCAACCCCGCCAGGAATGAATGAAACGGCACCGGCCAGTAAACTAATGGCATAAATACCCATCGCAACCGGCAAGCCAATCTCTAGTCCTAATGTGCTAACAATAAAGTAAAACGCTAATCCTTGTATGCTCCATGCCATAATACCAATCAGCGTTCCCATGTTGATCAGTCGCCAAGATAAAAAGGTTTGCGCTGTTTGAAACAAATCAATCAGATGTTTAAATAATTGCTGTAGTCGTGGGCTTGTGATCCACTGGCTGCATTGAGTAAGTAATCTCATAAACATCTGGCTACGGATCAACGGTAATAGCGCAACAATGATAATGCTAGTGATAACAACAAAATACGTATAATCAGCAAAAGCGAAAACCGTTAATGTGGCAAGTAAACAAATTACAATTACATCAAGAAAACGTTCAACGAAAAATGCAGCTAAGCTTAGTGGATAACGTACCCCATGGGGGCGTAATAATAACGAACGGATCGTCTCGCCCGCTTTTCCGGGCGTGGTAGTAAGTGCAAAGCCAGCTAAGTAATAAAGCAAATGGAGTCGGTGCGGGATAGTATATCCGGTGTGGCTTATATATCGTTGCCAGCGATAAAAGCGTAATACATAGTTACTAAAAGAGCAGCTCAATAGCAGTAACCAGCCAGTCACACCAATATGTTTAAATGCTTGCCATGCTTGTTCATAGCCTGCATAAATAACGGCAAACAGGTAAGCTGTTGCCGCGCTCATCATGGAGATTAGGATGGCACGTCGATGGCGTTGGCTCAGTAAAGGTGCAGCAGCAGATTTGGTCATATTTGTACAACTAAACTAATGAAAATTGGATTGGCTTGAATTATGCATTGTTCTGCTTAAGGTTACGTCATAAGGATTAGGGACACAATGCGTAGTTATATTCGGCACCCCTCAGACATACCCATTCACATCCAAGTTGAGTCATCGGTGATGAATCACACTCGGCAACAATTAAACAATGTGAGCTATGGTGGACTAGCGTTTAGTAACCCCCAGCCCATTCCGTTAGGCACATTGTTGCGCATGCAGATTGATTCGGTGCAGCCTGCGTTCTCCACCGAGGGGATTGTGACCCATTGTCGGCCGGAACAAGAGGGCTATATCGTTGGTATTGAGTTTATTCACCGCAATGACCTATTTGTGGCGCGTATGGTCGAGCAAATTTGCCATATCGAACACTACAAACGGGAAGTGGCGCAACGTGAAGGGCGCCATTTGTCAGGCCAGCAGGCGGCAAAAGAGTGGATCGCGAAATATGCGGCGCATTTTCCGCAATGGTCAGTGTAATCAACTACTGATTTTTTGTCATGAGACGGGTAAGCTAGGGCTTTTGATAGAAACAAGAAGGGTAGGTTTATACGATGGCGGCGACGGTCGATGAAATTACAATGAATTATTCCGAAGATGGACAACAATTAGTCAAGGAATTGGACAAGGTTATATTAACGAAAGGGGCGTGGTCGACCATTTTATTTAAATACCAAGATTGGGATCGACAAAAAAATGACTTTGGTCCCGTCAAATTTTCGATTAGACGCTATCAGAAACGCGAAGGAAGTTATCGCCCTAAATCCAAGTTCAATATTAGTAATGTTGAGCAAGCCCGAAAAGTGATTGACGGCTTAACCGTATGGGTAAATGAGGCCGATGCTGAAGCCGAATAGCCTATAAGGTTTCCACAAAAATTGTGTTTTCCAAAGCGCCTTGTTCTAACAAGGCGTTTTTCGTTTGGCTATTTTGCTCTGAACTACCCGCCACATAAAAATGCTGTTCGTCGTGGGTAATCGTTTGGCCGTTTAGCTTTTCGCGTAGGCACTGAACGGGGTTTTGCTCACCATAGATGATGGGCGTATAGCTAAAGTATTCAAATGCATCAGTCCAAGCACGGCAGTGGTTATGCATATA
>CAZPAE010000515.1:0-2703 GCA_964584455.1 uncultured Thioalkalispiraceae bacterium | reverse complement strand
TACCACGCACCGCTTTCCACGTGAATGAAGTACCATAAATATTCCGAATGAAAAACAAATGAAAAATCTCCATTACCACTAGTGTGTTCAGTGCAATGGTTCGGGCTAGCTCAATGGAATAGCCTTGGTCAATGGCATAATGATAAATACCGAAGACCCCAGATAAAAATAAAAACGAGACTAAGATCACGTGCCAAATGAGTTCACCACTTAATAATGGTTCATTACGCGCGCGGGGTGGGCGCCGCATGGTGTTATCTTCAGTGGGTTCAAACGCCAGTGCAATGCCTAACGTGATAGCCGTAATCAAATTCACCCAAAGTATTTGAATGGGGGTAATGGGTAGAGTCATGCCTAAGAACAGGGCCACAATGATCGTCATTGCTTCACCGGCATTGGTGGGCAGGGTCCAGCTAATCACTTTCTTTAGGTTGTCATACACGGTACGGCCTTCGCGCACAGCTGCCACAATCGAAGCAAAATTATCATCGGCCAGTACTAGCTCTGCGGCTTCTTTAGCAGCTTCACTGCCTTTTTGTCCCATGGCAATACCTGCATCGGCACGTTTTAATGCTGGGGCATCATTTACACCATCGCCGGTCATGGCAACAGTCATGTTATGAGATTGTAATGCCATTACTAAACGCAGTTTTTGTTCTGGACTAGTACGCGAAAAGATATCGCAACTGAGTACCGCTTGACGCAGCGCAGCATCATTGAGTGCATCAAGATCCGATCCGGTTAATACATTGTGGGTGTTTTGCAGACCAATTTGTTGACCAATAGCTGCCGCTGTTTTGGTGTGATCACCGGTAATCATTTTTACTCGAATACCGGCTTGATGACATTCAGCGATTGCGCTGATGGCTTCCGGACGGGGCGGGTCAATCATGCCCACTAACCCTAGCAGTGTTAATGAGCCTTGCACATCATCATAATCTAAAACTGTTTGATCAGCATGGACCTGTTTAATCGCCAAAGCGAGTACACGTTGGCCGAGTGCCGCAATGGATTCTATCTGTTCATTCCAATAAGCGGTATCCAATGGGCTTGTGGTACCATTTGTGTTGCGCTGATTCTTGCACATGCTTAGGATCTGTTCCGGCGCACCTTTGACAAAAATATAAGTATGATGAGCATGATCGTGATTCAGTGTGGCCATGAAACGATGTTTAGCATCAAAAGGAATCGTATCGGTGCGTGTCCACGTGGCTTGTTGTTGGCGAATCTCGAGCCCCATTTTACCTGCGAAAGCTAATAGGGCACCTTCCATAGGATCGCCTTCCACGACCCAAACCGAATTATGTTCACGCAATGCGGCATCGTTACAAAGTGTGGCGGTACGCGCGAGTTCTTCCAGTAGCGCATGTTCAGCGGGCGCAACATCGGTATTATCTAACTTAAGAGCACCTTCAGGCGCATAACCGTTACCTTCCAAACGAAAACGATGACCGTGTGTGGCGATCGATGCCACCATCATTTCATTGCGCGTGAGTGTGCCGGTTTTATCCGTGCAAATCACCGAGACCGAACCCAAGGTTTCAATGGCCGGTAAACGCCGCACAATGGCTTTACGTCGTGCCATGGCTTGAACACCAATGGCTAAGGTAATAGTTAACACAGCCGGTAGTCCTTCTGGGATTGCGGCTACCGATAATCCCACCACTGCCATAAACATCTGGGTAAAATCATAATGACTAACAAAGTAACCAAACACTAGCAAGATCACCGCAAGCACTAAGATCAACATAGTCAGCCATTTAGCGAATACACCCATTTGGGCGACCAAAGGCGTGGTAAGGGTTTGCACTTGGGATAACAAACCACTAATACGACCAATCTGGGTTGCAGCGCCTGTGGTGACCACCACAGCTTGGCATTGACCACTGGTGACTAAGGTACCGGAGAAAGCCATGCAAGATCGATTTGCTAACAGTGCATTTTCGGCAACAGGCTCGGTGTGTTTTTCCACCGGTACCGATTCACCGGTGAGTATGGCTTCTTGAATGGATAAACCATGTGCGCTGAGCAGCCGAAGATCCGCCGGTACCTTATCACCGGCTTCTAACAACACAATGTCACCGGGAACCAGTTGTGCAGGGTCAATGGTAATGCGTTCGCCATCTCGTACTACCGTCGCGCGGGGCGCTAACATGTGACGAATGGCATTCATGGCTTGTTCGGCTTTCCCTTCTTGAATAAAACCGATCACCGCATTAGCAATCACCACCGCCAGTATTACACCGGTATCAACCCAATGACCAAGCAGTGCGGTGATAATGGCTGAACCAATCAGCACATAAATAAGTATATGATGAAATTGTTGTAAGAAGCGCATTACAGGATTCGGTGGTGCTGCTTGTGGAAGGCGGTTAGCACCATGGGAAGCGAAACGGGCAGTGGCTTCCGCTTGCTGTAAACCCTTAGCACTGGTTTGCAGTTGTTTTAGCACCACATCTGACGACAGACTATGCCAAATAGACTGAACACCAGTGTGTGCTTCTGCTTGCATGCGTTGCTCCTACCCAATACGCCTGTCATTCACCCGCGTTTTAGTTTGTTGCTAAACGTGCCTATCGCGCGTGGTATATTAATTTTTTCAAATATACGCGCTGCTTGCTTTGATCCAGCTCAAGCAGCCATAGACTATGGTCTATGGTTTCGAGCCATATCTTAGTAAAAGCATCGGTTACGCTAATGTGT
>CAZPAE010000514.1:0-2706 GCA_964584455.1 uncultured Thioalkalispiraceae bacterium | reverse complement strand
TCGCCTGTATTAGCAATTTTACCACCGTTATAGTCTCCCAGCTGGTAATGCTGTTTGGTAAAGGAACCATCACCGTTCGACAGATGGACCTGCATCAAGTGATTGAATTCCCAGCGTTGATCACTGCCACTGAGTGTGGCATAGGTAATGAGATCCGTTAACCCATCGCCATTGTAATCGCGCGCATTGGCAACTTTGCCACCGTTATAGTCCCCTAGTTGATAATACACTTTTGTGAAAGAACCATCGCCATTTGATAAATGCACTTGCATCAGATGATCAAATTCCCAACGCTGATCCGAGCCACTTAACGTATCATGCGTGACTAAATCGGTTAATCCATCGCCGTTAAAATCGCCGCTGGTTGCAATGATGCCGCCGTTATAGTCACCTAGTTGGTAATGCACTTTCGTAAAGGAACCATCACCGTTTGACAAATGGACCTGCATCAAATGATTGAATTCCCAGCGGTGGTCATTAGTAGTGAGTGGGGCGTAGGTAATGAGATCCGTTAATCCGTCACCATTGTAATCGCCTGTATTGGCAATTTTACCAGCGTTGTAATCCCCTAGCTGATAGTAACTGCTAGAGAATGTTCCATCCCCATTGGATAAGTGCACTTGCATGTATTGATTATTGAGCCATAAATTGCCGGTATTACCAATGGCATCATAAGTGATTAAGTCAGTTAAACCATCACCGTTAAAATCACCTGCTGTGCCGATGACACCACCGTTGTAGTTGCCTAATTGAGAATATACTTGGCTAAAGGTACCATCGCCATTAGAGAGATGAACTTTCATGTGTTGATTGTTTTGCCAGCGAGTATCGGACTGACTGATGGCCTGATAGGTAATGAAGTCACTTAACCCATCGCCATTAAAATCACCACCGGTCGCAACCATACCACCTGTGTAATCACCTAACTGGTAGTAACTACTAGTAAAGCTGCCATCGCCTTGAGATAAATGTACTTGCATTTGTTGATTGTTAACCCACTGTTTACCCGAGTTACCAATGGCATCGTGGGTTAACATATCTGTTAAGCCGTCGCCATTGAAGTCACCACTGGTGGCCACAACACCGCCGTTGTAGTTACCGAGTTGATAATAGTTTTTATTAAAGCTTGCCGCTGTACCATCTTGCCAAGAGAAGTTTGTGGCCTGTTTACATTTTTGTGGTGCGCTATTGTCACACTCGGTGATAGATATTAGGCGGGAGCGCTTGGTGGATGCGCTGATTTGGTAACTAAGTTGGTAATCCCGTACTAAAGTTTGTGGGCTATGGATATCACCGGTGTAGGTTTTAATATGGGTTAGGCGTTCTAATAAACTGATTTTAGAGCCAGCGTGATAGTATTCAAGGTTGTCTGGGCGGGTTTCAAACTCAAATACAATGCTGGCGAATGGGGTTAAGCCGGTTTGAGTATTGCCGGTGTAATCAATACGTTCAATACGGTGATAGCCTTGTTGGCCATTTTCAAAGTAGTGATAGTCTATGTAATTGCCTTGGGGATCTTCATGGCGGTTAATGGCCCATTTTATGGCTTTGCCGTCGCTGCGGCCTTGGGCGCCGACCCGAGAGTTAGAGGTATTGCCATAGGTTTTTTGGTGACCGTCTTGGCTCCAAACTACAAAGTAAGCAGGATTGTTATCGCTGCCACCGTAAGAGATAATTTTTTTGTAACTATCGGTGCTGGTGCGATATTCCGTGCCGTTTTCACCACTGGTACCATTAATGGCAACAAGACGCTGGCCATCTAAACAAAATTTATCGTTGCTATCATAGTCCACACCATCAATGTAACCGTCTTGGCCCAGTGTGGTACCGCAGCGGTTAATCAATGATAAGCCACTGATTCCCCAGCCGATACCCACCAGCCCGTTACGGGTTTGGCTGGTATAATGTAGGCTAATGTTCGGCGTAAGCCCTGCAATACCCGGTGGTACTACGACAGGTGTATTATAATTTGCCTTTCCTTGTGAGACCTGGAAGTTACCTAATGTAGCACCGGCGTGTTCGCTGGCGTAGTTGGGTGAGATAATAAAGAAAAAAAGAAAAGCAAATAATAGTGTTAGACGAGTCTCCCCCGTAAATAAAGACATAGATTCCCCCAGAAATAATATTTTGTATTCATGCGGCGAAGCTTATTCTTGATCCGGGTATAAGGTCAAGCGTCATATTTTTTTACATTTTGGTTTTATTCAGCGTTTTTTATAGTAGGTTATGTAAAATAGCAAACTCAAGAATCGTGGCTAAGTGTTTAATTATCTTGAACTTGCTTATATTTTGTTAGTGAGCATTGGCCTAGGTTTGTTATGATATGGCCACATGTCATACTGACTATCTATATAAATTGCTGAGGCAAAAATGAAAAAACTATTTCTATCGTTGGTGTTGATTGTACTGTTGGCTGTCGGTGGTGGTGTTTATTACGTGCTGACTAATCTTAATTATTTAGTCGAAACCGCGATTGAAAAATACGGTAGTGAAGCGCTGAAAACGTCGGTGCAAGTGGCCAGTGTGGATATTCGTTTAACCGAGGCGCAATCGGCGATTAATGGTTTAACGATTAGTAATCCTGCCGGGTTTGATTCGATACCGGCTTTTAGTATGGATAACATTGCGCTAGGCGTGAATATAAAAGAGGCTGGTCAGGATAAGATTGGTATTGATTTTATCCGCATTCACGGTCCAGAGGTCTAT
>CAZPAE010000513.1:0-2706 GCA_964584455.1 uncultured Thioalkalispiraceae bacterium | reverse complement strand
ATCCCTTTGAGGATGGTAATGGCCGTATTGCGCGCGCATTAGTTGAAAAAGTATTAGCGCAACATTTGCAGCAACCAACACTCATCGCATTATCGCAAATTATTCAGGACAATAAAAAACACTATTATGCTGAGCTGGAAAAACAAAACAAGCATAACGAGATTGATGGTTGGTTAGACTACTTCACTGATGTACTTTTGCAGGCGCAGGCGTATACGATTAAAGAAATGGAGTTTTTAATTGGAAAAACTAAATTCTTTGATCACTTCAAAGATAAACTGAATCATCGACAACAAAAAGTCATTGCACGTATGTTCGCTGAAGGTACAAAAGGTTTCATTGGTGGACTCAGTGCTAAAAATTATATGACGATTGCCCGCACTTCTGCATCCACCACCACAAGGGATTTGCAAGCTTTGGTAGAGATGGGGGCATTGACTAAAACAGGCAGCCGAAAATCGACCCGTTATTATCTAAAAAGTGTTTAAGTGCATAAAAAATGCTGGACACTCATCCATTGGCAAGGCACTTGATAGAACGGTGAGTCTTTTTAGGAGATTGCCACGCAAGCTTCGCTTGCTCGCAATGACAAGGAACAATCCAAGAGACTGCGATACTTGCCCGCAATGACAGAAAGATAAGGTGAACGTTTTTTTGGCGTTTTATCGCTATAAACCGGCTAAATAGCGATACATTTGTAATGATTATCACTGAGAGTGTAACAGCATATTGTTACGCTCTATATTATAGATTTGTTTGCCTACATGACGTATATCATGATTGCCGATTTTCTTTACAGTTAAGATCTTGCCTGTGCTTGATATTTTGTTTTTTGTTTACCCACACTCGTTATACCACAATTACGAATATGGTTATTTTTTGTTAAATATCCGCACACATCAGCATAACTACGGGTATAATCGCAAACAGCATCAAAATTAGGCATTAAGCCATTGGCTTGCCAGATGTAGTAAACAACAAGACATAACTGATTCATCCCCTCCACGGAAGACTTCCTGTCTTGGGATTTTGTATGGATCTCACTGCGTTTATTCATGGGGAAGTATGTATAAGTACACAGCTTATAAAAATAATGTTTGGAGAAAGGTAATAGATGAGCCGGAACTATTATTGGGTTGCTATCATAATCTTGCTCTGGTCGCCGCTAAGCTTGGCCGACCCAGTAGCGGATTGCGAACCATGGACGGCAAAAATTGCTTCGGTACAAGGTAAGGTCGAAGCCAAACGCGCAAGAGCTGAAGAGTGGGTCAGTGTTGAACTGAATCAATACTATTGCGCTGGGGATCAAATTCAAGTTGCAGCAAATTCACGCGCCTCATTAATCTTAGCCAACGAAACCGTTGTCCGCTTAGACCAAAACTCGGTAATTATTCTTAGCGAAATCGACCAAGATAAATTATCTTTCCTCGATCTCATCAAAGGCATTGCTCATTTTATCTCTCGGGTACCACATAGCTTAAAAGTTAACACCCCGTTCGTGAACGCGGCCATTGAAGGCACGGAGTTTGTGATTGAGGTGAACGAGCAAGAAGCCAATGTCACGGTATTTGAAGGAACCGTACTGGCTGAAAACGAACAAGGCCAATTACGTTTAACCAATAATGAGTCAGCTAATGTGCTGGCGGGCAAAGCGCCGCAGAAAGTACTGCTGGCCAAACCCCGTGATACTGTGCAATGGGCGCTCTACTTCCCACCTATTTTTGCAAACACCAGCGATCCGCTATTACAGCAAGCTTCGCAACGTTTATACCAAGGCCGGGTTAACGAAGCACAACAACTCCTTGCCAAGGTGGAGCAAACCAATCAAGCGCAACGCGGTAGCGTAAAAGCATTGCGTGCCATTATTGCGGTAGTCAACAACCGGCCCGAGCAAGCCCTGAACTTAGCCCAACAAGCGGTACGTGATGCGCCAAACATTGCGGCGACTCACATGGCCTTATCTTATGCATGGCAAGCCACATTGCGATTGGATAAAGCTCTGGCCAGCGCCCAGCATGCAGTGAATGCCGATGCTAATAATGCCTTAGCATGGGCCCGATTAGCCGAATTACAATTATCGTTTGATCAACTTTCGCCTGCACTTACCGCCACACAGCGGGCTTATGAACTAGACCCTAAGTTATCGCGTACTCAAACCATTCGCGGTTTTGCTTATTTAATCCAATTAAATACTGCGCGGGCACGCCATACCTTTCAACAAGCCATTAAACTAGATCAGGCCGATCCTTTACCCCGCCTAGGTTTGGGTCTGGCACAAATTCATGATAACCAACTGGCCAAGGGTCGACGTAATATTGAAATCGCGGCTAGCTTAGATCCCAACAATGCGATTATCCGCAGTTATCTGGGTAAAGCCTACTTTGAAGAAAAACGTGCACCATTAGATGCGGACCAATTTGCTATGGCCAAAAATTTGGATCCCAATGATCCAACGCCGTGGTTTTATGATGCCTTACGCAAACAAACCGAAAACCGCCCAGTGGAAGCATTACGCGACTTAAATCAATCTATCGCGCTCAATGATAACCGTGCCGTGTACCGCTCCAGCTTGCAATTGGATCAAGACGAAGCCACACGCAATGCTAACTTAGCCACGATTTATGAAGAACTTGGTTTTGAGCAAGCGGGTCTTAATGAAGCTACCAAATCACTCATGCAAAACCCAGCCAATCATTCTGCGCATCG
>CAZPAE010000512.1:0-2716 GCA_964584455.1 uncultured Thioalkalispiraceae bacterium | reverse complement strand
ACAAGCAAAGAAAAGAACCTTCACCCACGACAGTGGCAAATAGAAAATCAAAAAATAAAACCATAAACAAAAAACTAAATATTCAAAAACCTCGCTATCCGCTCTACCCCTAACTCTAGATGTTCTAATGACGTGGTATAGGCAAAGCGTACATGTTGCTTTTCGCCATGGGTACCAAAGTCTAAGCCTGGGGTAACGGCAACATTGGCTTGGGTTAAGAGTTGTTGACAGAGTTGTTCGCTATCACCGGTGAGTTCACTGCAATTGGCATAGATGTAAAATGCGCCTTGGGGTTCTGCTTGGATTTTAAAGCCTAATGCTTTGAGTGCATGTAATAGGTAATCGCGCCGTTGTTGAAAAGTCTCACGGCGTTGTTCTAGGATCTGTTTGGTTTCATTATTAAATGCGGCTAAGGCCGCATATTGAGATGGTGTCGGTGCTGCTAGGAAAATATTCTGTGCCATGTTTTCTACCGCTTGCACATATTCATCTGGCATGACTAGCCAACCTAAGCGCCATCCGGTCATGCCATAGTATTTTGAAAAGCTATTCACGACGAATGCGTTTTCGGTGTATTGCAAAACGCTTTGCGCTTTCACGCCATAAACCAAGCCATGGTAAATCTCGTCCATGATGATGACACCATTTTTTTGCTTCACCACATCAACGATGGCGTTTAACTCGTTAGGTTCAATTAACGTGCCGGTAGGGTTTGATGGTGAAGCAAGCAATACCGCAACGGTGTTATCCGTCCAGTGTTGTTCTATGCTGTCGGCGGTAAGTTGATAATGGGTTGTGGCATCCACAGCAATGGACTTTGCTTCGCCATTTAAGAACTGGGTAAAGTGTCGATTGCAAGGATAACCGGGATCCGCCATTAAAACTTGTTGGCCAGGATTAATGATACAAGCTAGTGCTAATAACAATGCACCTGATGAACCAGGTGTAATCACAATACGCTGCGGATCAATACTTACCTGTTGGGTTAACTGATAATGCTCAGCAATGCTTTGGCGTAAAGCCAGTAAGCCATTGGCTGAGGTGTAATGCATTTTATGTTCAGCAATGGCATGTTGTGCAGCATCAATAATCGGTTGTGGTGTCGCAAAGTCTGGCTCGCCCACTTCCATGTGGACAATGTCATGGCCTTGTTGCACCAACTGCTCTGCCTGCGCCATTAAGCGCATCACATGAAACGGTTGTATAGATTGACTACGGGTTGATTTAGGCAACATCTTGTTGATTAGCAAACTGCTGATGCCAATTTTGTAACAAGGCGATATCCACATAACTGGCTTGCTCTGCATCACCAGCGAGTACAGTAAAAGCTTGTTCTGGCTCACCAAGATGATCTAAGACTACGGCAGCATCAGAAAAATCATGTGCCTTGGTGTAATCGTTAATGGTAATCACTGTGGCTAACCCTGCTCCGCATGATGAACGAATACCATTTTCTGAATCTTCAAAGGCGAGACACGCACTGGCCGGTAAATTCATTTCTTTTAAGGTATATTCATAAATATCGGCCGCCGGTTTTTTCGCAGGTACAATGTCACCTGCCGCAATCACTTCAAACCAAGACTCACCTTCATCACCTAATGTGTTTTTTAACAAAGCGCTCACATTAGCAGGCGTTGTGGTAGTAGCAATGGCTAAACGTAACCCTGCTGCACGCGCCTCCTCTAATAAACGTTTCACACCGGGGCGCAAAGGGATGGCACCGGTATTTAATAATTCGGTGTAGTGTTTGGTTTTCGCTTTGTGCAAATCCGCTACGAAACTATCAAACTCAGCGGGACGTTGAAAACTCGGGTTGTATTTATCTAAATAAAAACGAATCCGTTCCTTGCCCCCGGTCACCGCCAATAACTCACCGTATAATTCGGGTGACCATTCCCAATCCAACCCGGCATCTGCAAAGGCCTGGTTAAACGCAATACGGTGACCGTCTCGTTCTGTGTCTGCCAACGTACCGTCCACATCAAATAAAAGGGCTTGTAATGTCATTGACCCAATACCTCAATCCAGTTATTTATTTCGAGGGCGGGATTATGACGAATTTTATCTAGTGGGTCATGAGTTGAATGATAAGGACAAAAATTGTCACAAAAAGAAGGATTAGGCCAAAATCTCAACAAATTCACCCCCATAATCAGCAATTTCGCCATGTATATGTCAAAAAAAGCTAGATTTTTGTGTCGTTTGCATTAAGATACCTGGCGTTCAAATTCCAGGGCAAGCGCCATTAGCCCTTTTGTGGATATTTTCGATACAGGTAGGAGCACTGTATGGCCACTAAGAAAAAGGCTGCAAAAAAGAAAGTTGCAAAGAAAACCGCTAGCAAGAAAAAAGCGGCGAAGAAGAAGGTCGCTAAAAAGAAAGTGGCTAAAAAGTCCCCCACGAAAAAACAAAGCAGTAAGAAAAAAGCAGTGAAAAAAACCCCAAGCAAGAAAAAGGCAGCCAAATCAACCGCTGCTAAGAAAACTACGTCTAAAACCAAATCCGGCTCAGATTTCAGTGACTTCACCCCGTATCAAGAACAGCACGGTGAAGATTACATGAATGAAGATCAGCGTGATCACTTTCGAGACATCCTGCGTGCTTGGAAGCAAGAATTGATGGAAGAAGTGGACCGTACTGTGCACCATATGCAGGATGAAGCAGCTAACTTCCCTGATCCCAATGATCGTGCTACACAAGAATCAGAGTTCACCAT
>CAZPAE010000511.1:0-2720 GCA_964584455.1 uncultured Thioalkalispiraceae bacterium | reverse complement strand
CACCGCACGGAACGGGGCCATGCTGTCGTCGACCGCTTTGATACCTGCTTTTATCTGCGTCCGCACGGCTGTCTCGTCACTGCCTTTAGGCACTGTTACTCGCCAGTATGAACCAAATGCCGGACCACCCATCACAACTACACCTGTGCGCTGTTCCGGTACTGATCGTGCAGCAGAAAAATCGCAAACAAGCGCGAGCAGCCCGCCCGCTCCGGCAAGACACTTTCGCCTAGTCAGCTCCATACTGAGAACTCCCGAAATCATCGAAATAGATCGCGTCTTCGTCGACACCGCATTCGTCGAGCATTGCGAGAACCGCCTGCATCATCAGCGGCGGCCCGCACAAGTAGTATTCACAATCCTCAGGTGCCGAATGCGCCTTCAGATAACGCTCGTACACGACCGAGTGGATAAAGCCCGTCGGCCCGTCCCATTCGTCGTTTGGGCCTGGATCTGACAGCGCGGCCGTCCAGGTGAAGTTGCTGTTCTCGGCAGCAAGCCGTTCAAACTCGTCTTCATAGAACAGATCCCTGCAACTGCGCGCGCCGTACCAAAAACTGATTTTGCGCGTAGTTCTGCGGCGCTCCAGTTGATCGTGTATGATCGAACGCAGTGGCGCCATGCCGACACCACCACCTATGACGACCATTTCACGGTCGCTCTGTGTGGCACCGAAGTGACCATATGGTCCCGACACGGCCACTTTGTCCCCCGGCTTGATGGCAAACAGATAAGACGAAACAATTCCAGGCGGCGCGTCAGCGTGATCAGGTGGCGGCAGCGCCAATCGGATCAACAAAACGATCCGCTCGTTCTGACAAGGCGCGCTTGCGATCGAATAAGCCCGCGTCACATCTTTGTTGCTTCGGGCGATAAGATTCTTTGTTCCAATCTCGGCGAGAGCCTCAACACAGGATGCGGGCAATTCCGCATCATCGAATTCCAGGCGATACGGCGGCGCCGTAATCTGGACATATGCACCGGCTTCGAACTCGAACTTGTGATCTGACGGTGGAGCTAACACGATCTCTCGGATCAACGGCGACACGTAGCGTGCTTCGATGACGGTGCATTCGAATTCGTTTACGTTGAGTAAGCTCTCCGGTACCTCGACGCTCATCTCATCGCGTACCGTCACTTGGCAAGCAAGACGCGTTCCACTGCGCAAGTCGCGGCGTGCAATCCTTGCTGTTTCGGTTGCGAGTGGGCCGCCACCGCCGCCAATGACCCGAACGCGGCAAAGGCCGCAGGTGCCAACCCCCGCGCAAGTCGATGGCACAGCGATACCCGCATCTCTCAGTGCGGCCAGAAGTTTTTGCCCGGTTTGTGCTGGCACGGAGCGTTGCTCATTGACCAGGATCGTGACTTCGCGCTGCGGCAGCACGAACGAGCGCACGACGAGCACAAAAACAGCAAGCGTCAGAACGATTGCGCAAGTGACGAAAACTCCGAGCAGAACTTCATCCATGGCCATCACACCCTGGCCAACGCGGTAAAGCCGATCGACATCAAGCCACTGACAATGAATGCCATACCCAAACCTTGCAGGCCTTCCGGTATGTCGCTGTAGTTCAGGCGTTCGCGTATCGCCGCCAGTGCGACAATTGCCACGGCCCACCCGACACCGCTGCCGAACCCGTAGACGATGCTTTCTGCGAAACCATAGTTGCGCTCTGCCATGAACAGGCTGCCGCCGAGGATCGCGCAATTGACCGTCAACAACGGCAGGAAGATTCCCAGCGCACGGTGCAATGCAGGTACATAGCGATCGAGAATCATTTCGAGTATTTGAACCGAGGCGGCAATGACGCCAATGAATGCGATCACGCGCAGAAAGCTGAGATCGTTGTCTGCAAGTCCGGCCCAATCGAGTCCGTCCGGCCGCAACACGAAGGTGAAAAGAAGATTGTTGACAGGTACCGTCACTGTCTGAATGGCGATGACCGCCAGTCCGACCCCTACCGCAGTATAGAGGCGTCGCGACGTAGCCAGAAAAGTACAAACGCCGAGGAAGAATGAGAGGGCAAGGTTCTCACTGACAACGGCTTTGAAAAAAATCTCGGTCATGGCTTACGCTCGCCGCTCGTTACCGGAATATGGAACTCGCGCCCTTCTGCCTGTGATGGCTTCAAGCTGCGAATGAACCAGATGAGAAAGCCCAAAATGAAGAACGCACTCGGTGCGAGGAGCAGAAGGCTCAATGGCTTGACCGCGAAGACTTGATATCCAAATAGACTCCCGGCGCCGAAGAACTCCCGGATCGAGCCCACGATTAAGAGTATGAGAGCGTAACCAAGCCCGTTACCGAGGCCATCGAGCGCACTCGGCCAGGGCGGGTTGCGCATGGCGAAGGATTCGATGCGTCCCAGGACCAGGCAATTCGTTACAATCAGGCCAACGAATATCGAGAGCCGCTGGCTGATCTCATAGGCATACGCCTTGAGCAACAAATCGATGACGATAACGAGGGAAGCGACGATCGTGATTTGCACGATCAGGCGCACCGATGCCGGTAGATGATTGCGAATGCAGCTGACGATAACGTTCGAGAGCATCAAGACGATTGTCAATGACGCCCCCATGGTCAACGCCGTAGCAACCGACGTTGTAACGGCCAAGGCCGAACAGATGCCGAGTATCTGCAGCGTAATGGGGTTATTGTCGATGATCGGCCCAAACAGCAGGGCGCGATAGCGGATCATGGGCTTATCTCCCCTGCT
>CAZPAE010000510.1:0-2723 GCA_964584455.1 uncultured Thioalkalispiraceae bacterium | reverse complement strand
GTATGACTTGATTATACAAGGCGATTCCTGGCTCTCAATAAAATATATTAGATAATAAAAAATACATAGATGGTAAAAAATATTGACATGGTAAAAAGTATTCGCTACATTTATTTACATCACGCAGCGACATGGGTCGTTGTGGACAAAATGGAATAGGAGACAATCCCCATGGCAATTTCGAAAGACGATAAGAAAAAAGCACTTAGCGCTGCATTAGGTCAAATTGAAAAACAATTCGGTAAAGGCTCAGTCATGCGGATGGGCGATAACGATGCGCCCCGCGATATTGAAGCTATTTCAACCGGTTCTTTGGGGTTAGATGTTGCTTTGGGAATTGGTGGTTTGCCAAAAGGGCGGGTTGTTGAGATATACGGTCCAGAGTCTTCCGGTAAAACAACGCTAACATTACAGGTTGTGGCGGCGTGTCAGCGTGCTGGAGGCACCGCAGCCTTTATCGATGCTGAGCATGCGCTTGATCCATTGTATGCTGAAAAGCTGGGTGTCAACGTTGATGACCTGTTAGTTTCTCAGCCTGACACCGGTGAGCAGGCCTTAGAAATTGCCGACATGCTGGTGCGCTCCAGTGCCATTGATGTGGTGATTGTGGACTCAGTGGCGGCGCTGACACCGAAAGCAGAAATTGAAGGTGACATGGGTGATACCCATGTTGGCTTACAAGCCCGTCTCATGTCGCAGGCACTGCGCAAATTAACCGCGAATATTAAGCGGTCTAACACCTTAGTGGTTTTCATCAACCAAATTCGTATGAAAATTGGTGTCATGTTTGGTAACCCAGAAACCACGACCGGTGGTAATGCGTTGAAATTTTACTCATCTGTGCGCCTAGATATTCGCCGGATTGGTGCGATTAAGAAAGGCGATGAAGTGGTTGGCAATGAAACTCGAGTCAAAGTTGTGAAGAATAAAGTTGCCCCGCCATTTAAACAGGCCGAGTTCGATATTCTTTATAACGAAGGGATTTCTCGAGAAGGGGAAATTATCGATATGGGTGTTAAGTTGGATATCGTGGATAAAGCGGGTGCCTGGTACAGCTATAATGGTGACCGGATTGGTCAGGGTAAAGATAATGTACGTAATTTCCTGAAGGAAAACCCACATATTGCAGAGGATATCGAGTCTCAGGTTCGTGCCCAGTTGTTACCACAAACACCGGATAATGTCGTTCCTATCGACGAAGCGATCGCTGATGAGGCGGCAGAGAGTTAATTGACCTTGGATATTCAGACTGAAATTCGCGCCACTGCCATGCGTTTTTTGGCAGTGCGCGAATACAGTACTACCGAACTGACGCGTAAGCTGACCCAAAAAGGCCATGATGCGGCACTAGTGAAGAAGGTGTTGGGTCAACTTGAACAAGAAAAGCTGCTGAGCGATGAGCGGTTTTTAGATAGTTTTATTAGTTCGCGCCGGGAAAAAGGTCAGGGGCCAATGCGGATCCAGCGTGATTTAGAACCGCATGAGATTGAGAATATGCTAATTGAAACGTATCTTGATGTTCAGGATCCCCATTGGCTGAATGTGGCAAAGCAAGTACGGGAGAAAAAGTTCGGTGCTGATTTGCCAGGTGAGTACAAAGAGAAAATGCGCCAGGCCCGGTTTTTGGAATATCGGGGTTTTACCCATGGGCAAATATTCACAATACTACAAGCGGAAGAAGAGCACTAAGTCTTTAAATTAGGTGCCTGATATTGTCAATACTAAGACGCTTGGCACAGTGGAACATGTTCCCGCTGGTGGTTGGGTGGGTCAGTCTATTTGCTGTATAATGGCGGCAAATGAGGTACGGGGTCGTCATTACCCTGCTAATATTAAAACAACAAATTAGACATTTTTATATTCATATGGCCAATAGTTCACTGAACGATCTCGAAAGAGAAGTCGCATCGCTCATCATTTCAAGCTTAAATTTAGAAGACGTTACTGTGGATGATATTGATCCTGAGGCGGCGTTATTTAATGAGGGATTGGGTCTCGACTCTATCGATGCATTGGAGTTGTCCATGGGGTTATCGCAACAATATGGTTTAAAAATACAGGCCAGCGACCCAGACAATGGGCGGATTTTTGCATCGTTGCGAAATTTATCTGATTTTGTAAAACAGCAACGAACGAAATAACATCCCCCATGTGGCGCCGTTTAAGTTTTTGGGTTGCCTTATATCCTATCATTGCACATATCAGTCTATGGAGTGGTCATACCATACTCGGTGCGGTTTATTTGTTAATACTGATGTTGTTTTTATCTGCCCAGGGGACAACTTTTCTTAGAGTACTGGCATTATCTGGGTTACTCATGCTCATCATAGGCTGGTTTTACGATAAAGATATGGCAAGCTATCTGATATATTTACCACCTAGCTTAATCTCAATATTGTTGTTTATGATCTTTATGCGTAGTCTAGCTACTAATCAAACGCCGATGATTACCCGCTTTGCCATGATGTTTGAGTCAGAACCGTTGTCAGAGGAGCGAATTCGTTATACTCGAAAGGTAACGCAAGTGTGGGCGGGGCTTTTCCTTTTTATGGTCATTGAAAGCATTTTGCTTGCATTGTTTGCACCACAGACAGTTTGGTCATGGATGGCGCATATTGGTCATTATATTATGATTATCATATTATTAGTGGCTGAATTCATCTATCGACGTTACCGCTTTGCCGGACAGAACGTTTCATTCAAACAATTTGTACTTCAATTAT
>CAZPAE010000509.1:628-2725 GCA_964584455.1 uncultured Thioalkalispiraceae bacterium | reverse complement strand
TCGCTGCCGGAACTCACTGGTTTTGGCCTGTAGTGCCGCATCATCTAACGCCTCTAATTCACCTTCAAGCGCATTGATTTTGTCAACCACGCGCATATAGCGTTTGATGATACGGTCATTGCGACTACCAAAGATTTTTTTAACTAATCCGCTAAACATAGTGCCAACATTGTTGTTCTTGTTACGTTATCCTGCCCATAGATGGGCCAGGCCGATATAAAGGCGTGTATTCTACAGGTCTACCTCGGATTTGTCTTAGACCAACAAGGATTTATCGCCATTGCAGACCGAATCAGGTACCCGCTGGGAAGCCAGCACAGCAGCCCAAATCATCTACTTTCTTACAATCAGTCCAGATGCGTTAATTTCAAGAGGGGTAGTGGGAAAATCTTGTCGCGTCAGTTCCCCTATTAGCCGAGCAGCAGTATGTTCCACATCTAAAACCGGCCCTAGGGGTCGCATTTGGCGTGCAGAAATAATTCTCCCAGCTAAAAATTCGCCATCGTCAGCCAGTTCGACTTTCAATATAGGAGCTAGTCCATTTACCCCTTTTACATTCACACCGTAGTAAGTACAAAAATTTCCCAAACTGTATGCAATCAAACGCCCTTGATAGAGCTCCAATGCACGTGGCACATGTGGCCCATGGCCAATCACCAAATCTGCACCAGCATCGATGACAGTCCGCGCAAAACGCACTACATCACCGCGATTCTCGCCATGATACATTTCAACCTCAAACGGGATTCTGGTCGCCTGCTCTCCCTCAGCCCCCATATGCATGGAAACAAACACCAAATCGTAGCGTTTGGATAACTCCGTGATGGTGGTTTGGGCTAGGCGTAGATCCAATGGATTATTTGCCCCTCGAAAAGGCGCATAAGCAATAAACGCAATACGCAAACCATTATGTTCGACGCTGGCAATATCCCCAGCCCGGCCAGAATGACCTAAACCGGCTTCCGCTAATACAGCCATACTATTAGTGCGGCCTGCTTCACCAAAATCACGGGCATGATTATTGGCCAAGCTCAACATATCAAAACCTGCATCCACTAAATGCTGAACATAACTGGGTGGCGTGCGAAATAAATAACAATGGGCAGGATTACGACACTGTTTCGCCGGTTCGCCGCCTGTTAAGAAACTTCCTTCATAGTTGCCTAGTGTTATATCAGCATCAGCTAATATATTGTGTACAGGTGCCAATAAGTGCTGCCCCATGTCAGGCGGTAATCGATCTTCAGGAAAATCGGTTCCTAGCATAATATCGCCGACTGCAACGACTTTTAGCGGTATTTTAGGCGGTTTTACAGGAGTAACGGGTACGATAGGGGTAACAGCATTATCTGTCTTAGAAGGCGTTGTATGCTCAGGTGATTGATCCGGCGAAGAAGCACAACCCATGAGTATTAGGCAAGACAGGCTCAGTTTGGCCCATCGCATCACTAAACGTTGCAAGCCTCCGCCCCTTTGCTTGGCTAATTAAGAATTAGGAATAGAAATTAACGGGCAGCGTGAATATATTTTTTGGGATCAACCGCGCGTCCGTTGACGATGACTTCAAAATGAACATGGGGACCGGTTGAACGGCCTGTGGTACCCATTTTCGCTATGACTTCACCCTTTTTTATGGTTTGCCCCACTGTTACAAGATTTTTAAGGTTATGCCCATAACGTGTGACGTAACCGTTTCCGTGGTTCACTTCCACTAGGTTCCCGTAGCCCGATCGTTTACCGGAATACTGAACCACACCTGCCGCAACAGCGACCACATCGGAACCTAACTTACCAGCAAAATCGACACCCGAGTGGTGAACACGACGCCCTGTAAAGGGATCAGTACGCATGCCAAAATAGGAAGATAACCAACCGCGAGATACGGGTCGGCCGGTGGGCATCACTTCGGCTTGAAGATTACGCGACATAATCAGCGTTTCAAGCACACTAAGTTGCTTGCTGCGATCATCTAACTGGGCAGATAAATCATCTAAGGCTGCGACAAAATCGGAAATAGGCAATGGGCTGCCTTTTTGTTGGCCTTCGGGACCACCTTGAGCCGGTGGGTTTTCGAAATCAAATTCACCTTTATCCAAC
>CAZPAE010000509.1:0-618 GCA_964584455.1 uncultured Thioalkalispiraceae bacterium | reverse complement strand
GGTGATACGTTGACCTAACGCATCAAGTCGAATGATGTGGGCCTGTAGTTTACCGAGTCTTAATGCTAGGGCGTTGAGATTTTCTTCGGCTTTTTGCTTTACTTCTGAGAGCTGTAGGCGTTGTGAGTCCAGTTCAGCTTGGACAGCGACAGTGAGTTCATCTGGATCCGCTTTCATGTGGGCAATGCCCATATGATAGCCAGAGTATATAAGGAGTGCAGGAATGACGAAAAAAAAGGCAACTAACGCCATGGCCATTTTCTTATGGCACAACGTTACCAGTCCAGTGCACCCTTTCTTACGTCGTAAAACTACGATGTTCATATTTTAAACGCCACTAGCCGCCAGAAAACACTGGCCACGGTACTGTTATCGGTTAGGTGATATATAACTTTATTTTTATTTACTTAAGGATTGATTTCCCACACAATCCAGAGGAATACAACAGGAAATTTACTCAAGCACTCAGTAAATAGCAAGCGGTTTTTTTAACTAAACTCAGAGTATGAAATCCAGCCGCTCAATTAACAAGGTTTTGCAGGAAGCTGATGATGATCTTGCGATCTTAATCACAAGAACAAAGCAGCTGAAACGATTAACCCATCAGTTACGCCAGTC
>CAZPAE010000508.1:0-2734 GCA_964584455.1 uncultured Thioalkalispiraceae bacterium | reverse complement strand
CCTTATTCTGGTTGTGCCATGGGTGAATACTTTCGTGACCGTGGTGAAGATGCATTAATCATTTATGATGACTTAACTAAGCAAGCCTGGGCGTATCGCCAAGTTTCTCTGCTTTTACGTCGTCCGCCAGGTCGTGAAGCGTATCCTGGTGACGTTTTCTATTTGCACTCACGTTTATTAGAGCGCGCAGCACGTATCAATGCTGAAGAAGTAGAAAAACTTACTAATGGTGAAGTAAAAGGTAAAACGGGTTCTTTAACAGCGTTACCTATCATCGAAACACAAGCCGGTGACGTATCTGCTTTCGTACCGACCAACGTTATCTCGATTACGGATGGTCAGATTTTCTTGGAATCAGACTTATTCAACTCCGGTATTCGTCCGGCGATTAACGCGGGTTTATCGGTATCACGTGTAGGTGGTTCTGCACAAACGAAAATCATCAAGAAGCTCGGTGGTGGTGTTCGTTTAGCGCTAGCGCAATATCGTGAATTAGCGGCGTTTGCGCAGTTTGCTTCGGACCTTGATGAAGCGACTCGTAAGCAGATTGACCGTGGTCAGCGTGTAACTGAATTAATGAAGCAAGCACAATACAAACCAATGGGTGTGGCTGAGCAGGCTTTCTCATTGTTAGCTGCAAACGAAGGCTATCTTGATGATGTGCCAGTGAATAAAGTTGTGGCTTATGAAGATGCAATGCAGGCTTTCTTGAAATCAAATCATCAGGATCTGCTTGATTCTATTAATCAAAGCGGTGACTTCAATGATGATATTGAAGCAAAAATGAAGTCAGCATTAGATAGCTTCAAGAAGACAGGTACTTACTAAACAATTCATTTCCTCTCCACATTGGTGGATAGAAGGTAGTGACAAAGTGGTAGCAATAGGCTTTGTCCCAATCCTTCAGGAGGAAAAGAATAAAACAAGAGTGAATAACTATGGCAAGTGGTAAAGAGATACGCACCAAGATCAAGAGTATTCAGAATACTCAAAAGATCACCAAAGCGATGGAGATGGTGGCGGCCTCTAAAATGCGTAAGGCACAAGAGCGCATGGCGGCATCGCGTCCTTATTCTGACAAAATGCGCCAGGTCATTAGTCATTTAGCTTTTGCTAATACCGAGTATAAACACCCTTATTTACAAAACCGTGATGAAGTAAAACGAGTTGGTTATATTATTATTTCAACCGATCGTGGTTTGTGTGGTGGTTTGAACAATAATGAGTTCAAGGCTGTTTTAGGCAGTATGCAAGAGTGGCAAAGCAAGGGTGTCGATGTTGATTTCTGTACCATCGGTACCAAGGCGCTGGGTTTCTTTAAGCGCATGAAAGGCGACATTCTTTCTCAAGCTTCGCACCTCGGCGATGCGCCTTCGATTAATGACTTAATTGGTACAGTAAAAGTTATGTTAGATGCCTTTAACGATGGCAAGATCGATCGTTTATATGTGGCGTATAACAAGTTTGTAAATACAATGACACAAGATCCTAGTGTTGAGCAGTTATTACCTGCTATGGCTGGGCAAGATGACGAAGAACCACTTACTCACCATTGGGATTATATCTATGAGCCTGATTCAAAAGCCGTGCTTGATGGTTTGTTGGTTCGTTATATCGAGTCATTAGTTTACCAAGGCGTGATTGAGAACGTAGCTTGTGAAATGGCTGCCCGAATGATTGCGATGAAAGCGGCATCAGATAACGCAGGTAATCTAATTAGTGAATTACAGTTGGCCTATAACAAGGCACGCCAAGCAGCGATTACCCAAGAAATTTCTGAAATTGTGGGTGGTGCTGCTGCCATTTAGGTTTTGTGAGTAGAGTGCATCTGATAAAGCAAGTTATGCACTCCTGAGATAAAGAATTTAAATTTTAAGATTAAGAGGAACGGCAAAATGAGTGCTGGACAAATCGTACAAATCATCGGCGCGGTCATCGACGTAGAATTTCCCCGCGATGCCATGCCTAAGGTTTTCGATGCGCTAAAAGTAGATGACGCTGGTCTGACTTTAGAAGTGCAACAACAACTCGGTGATGGCGTTGTACGTACCATCGCGATGGGTTCAACAGACGGTTTGCGTCGTGAAGCTGCAGTAAGTAACACTGGTGCACCAATTAACGTACCTGTTGGTCAAAAGACACTGGGTCGTATTATGGATGTACTGGGTAATCCTGTAGATGAAGCAGGCCCTATCGGTGCAGAGCAAACCATGCCGATTCACCGTAAGCCACCGAGCTATGATGAGCAAGCCTCTTCTCTAGAAATCCTAGAGACAGGTATTAAAGTTGTTGATTTGATTATGCCGATTGCCAAGGGTGGTAAAATTGGTCTGTTCGGTGGTGCGGGTGTAGGTAAAACTGTAACCTTGATGGAGCTCATCAATAACATTGCTGTTCAGCAAGAAGGTTTATCAGTATTCGCGGGTGTTGGTGAACGTACTCGTGAAGGTAACGACTTCTACTATGAAATGAAAGAAGCCGGCGTACTCGATAAAGTAGCCATGGTATACGGTCAGATGAACGAACCACCAGGTAACCGTCTTCGTGTTGCGCTTTCTGGTTTGACCATGGCGGAATACTTCCGTGATGAAGGCCGTGATATTTTGATGTTCATCGATAACATTTATCGTTATACCTTGGCGGGTACCGAAGTATCAGCACTACTCGGTCGTATGCCATCTGCGGTAGGTTATCAACCAACGCTGGCCTTAGAAATGGGTCTATTACAAGAGCG
>CAZPAE010000507.1:0-2758 GCA_964584455.1 uncultured Thioalkalispiraceae bacterium | reverse complement strand
AAGCCAAAATAGCACTCACACCCCAGGATGCATTACTTGAAAATTTTTGTGCATAGGTATTAGTAACAAATAGTTGCTCCAAGTTAACACCCGATGTTCCTGCACCAAAGGTGCCTGCGGTTGTTTCAGCTTGGTTAATATTATTTTGATGTTGAGCAACACCGCCATTATATTCTGTATTCATGCCACCATTACCATACACCGTAATACCAAATGAGGAATCACTGGTTAACATCCAGTTATAAGCAAAGTGAGGAATCAGAAAAAGCTCATTATCACTGTCAATGGATTGCGCAGTAGCATTACCGCCAATCGTAAATGGACATTGCGCATTTGGGAACCCCCCACAACCCGTTGTATCGACAACACCTAATCCATCCGCAGTTGCAGAATAAGAACGCCTTGGCGAAAACAACGACACACCTAAATCCATTCGCTCACCAACAAACACCATCCCAGCTGGGTTCGTTGCTGCAATCATGGCATCCTGCGGTAATGCCACACCACTCCCTGCTAATGCTTTATTTTTGTTTCCATAGCCATGTGCAAAATAACCATTGGTTGCTAAGGCAACCGAAGGCAATGCTAGCGCGGTTGCCACTAATGCGCCGACAGCCGATGATTTAATGTATGTATTCATATTATGACTCGCTCCTGACTAAGATTATTTATTATGTATTGCTTGTTTTTATGTAACTAAAACTTACAGATATTTCATTTAGGTTGTATTGCTTTATTAAAGCTTAAATATATAAACAAATATCTGCTTCTCCTGCGAAGGAGAAAAAGGTAGCTGCTCCACCGTATTCGATACCACTTAAAAAGTCGTTACTGTTATAATCAAATAGGTCAACGGTCATTTGACAGGCGATCATTCTCACTTCTGCCTCTTGGCATAACTCGCGTAGCTGATCGATGCTGGCGACCCCCTTCTTCTTCATTTTTGCCTTCATCATCATGGTCATCATGCTTTCCATACCTGGTAAGGCTGTACCAATGGTTGGAAACCATTTATCCATCCCCATGGGCATTGGCATACCCGGATTACCCAATGCACTTACCTTGAGATTGAGGTTTTTTCTTAACAGTTGTAAACCGTAAAAGGTAAAAAAGATTTCGACGCGATAGCCTAATGCGGCGGCGGTCGATGCTAAGATAAAAGGCGGATAAGCCCAATCTAAAGTCCCTTTGGTTGCGATGATTGCCAGTTTTTTCTCACTCATTACACACACCCTTCTTACAAAAAAATACCCGGTTGGTGTAAGGTATATTGGATTCATGCTTAGGCTAATTCAGTACTGTAAGGTACATAACGCCAAGTTTTTATCCAACTGAAAAAACGTCCTATGTTTAACTGTAGCAGCTCTCACCATTCTTGCTTGATTGGTAAAAATGATTTTATTTGTTTAACAAATTTAATCTTTGCTTGGGCTTTTCTGTCTAAACAAAACAAACAGAAGTGAAGTTAACTTAGTTTATAAAGCGTGGGATTGTTTTGGTTTATTGCGACTGGTTTAGTTTGTTTTGTAAACAATAAAGTGATGTGTGTTGTTGCCTTTGGTGTGGATTGTCAGATATGGCATAGCCAATGGTGCAGGATGCAGTGCTAACACGAATAAATATCAGAATATACTTATTTTAATGCTCTCTAATATTAAGGCTCTGCCAGTATTGGGAGATTGCCGCGCAAGCTACGCTTGCTCGACAGCTTGTTCCCGACGCTATCTCGATTGTTTGTTCCAGACACAATCTACCGAGTTCGTCCATGAACTCGTACCGCATACATCCCTGTATGCGTCGTAATGACTGGAAAACTTTTCAAGGCGCTGCGATTCCAAGGAGATTGCGTCGTCGTTTCTCTCCTCGCAATGACAACAAAATGCTGCTCCTGCGCAAAGAAGCAAAAAACCAGTCAATGATGGAAAATGAAAAGCTTGTTTACGTATCTGGGTTGCTGATGGTTTTGTTTTTGTAGATGGAGCGGCCGCCGGGTTTTTCGGTGGCGGTGATAATGAGTTTATCGGGGCGGCGTACATAGTTGGGATCATCGTATTTAATTTTGAGATCCAGATGAACGTGTTTACCGCCTGCGCCTTTACCAATGTAGGTCTGGGCCATTTTATGTTCCGCTTTTGCCCATTCACCTTTTTGGTTTACGCTGGTGTTCATGGGCAGTAGGTTATATAAATCATCGGCACCGTTAAAGCGCGCGGCAATTAAGTGCCCTTTGTCATCGCTGGTTTTTAACTCAGGTAATCGACGGGTGGTGAGTGAGGCGCGTTTTTTGTTAATGGTATAGCCAATATCGGCTTCGATATGGGTGGGGCGCATTTGTAAGTCGGGCTTGGAGGTAACATAGCTTTTCCATTTTGCCAGGGTATTTCTACCTTGGGCTTTAAAATTGCTATCGACTTTATTGGGATTCACTGCGCCAGTAGTGGGATCTTTCTCAAACATGTTGTTGAGCATTTGATCTTGCATGGCAGGGGTTAAGGTATCTTGTGCGGTTATCGCCGCTTTTGTGGGGGTGCGGCTATCCACTACTTGCTCCACGCGCTTTTTATTGCCTTCGGCTAAAAAGCCGTTGTCCCAATTGAGTATGGCTGACACACCGGCGCCTTTTTTGCCTGAGATAATAAGCCCACCACCTCGTCGATAGATATGGTAACCCGGTGGGAGTAGTTTATTCACCGTGCGCGTATTCACTCGGCTAGCAAATTGACCACTGAGTTTTTTGCCTAGGAACTCTTTATATGCA
>CAZPAE010000506.1:0-2771 GCA_964584455.1 uncultured Thioalkalispiraceae bacterium | reverse complement strand
TTACGATGTATCGCTAGCTGTTTTGCAAAAAGCGAAAGCCGTTGTCGGTGATCGTCTTTGGATCGCACCGAGCTGTTCACTCCTCCACTCGCCGATCACTTTGAACAATGAACCAAAACTCGATGACGAATTGAAAAACTGGCTTGCCTTTGCCGATCAAAAACTCATCGAAGTGGTGCAGCTTCAGCAATTGTTGAGTGGCACGGGCAACGAAGAAGTGTTGCTATCCAATCAAGCAGCGATTGCCTCTCGCAAGGCCAGTAAGCTTATTCATAACGACGCTGTTCAGTCGCGCCTGGCTGGTGTGACCGCGAGTCATTTCGAGCGCACTTCGGATTTTGTCGCCCGTCAACAAAGTCAGGCAAATAAACTCCAACTCCCGGAATTCCCCACCACCACCATTGGCTCCTTTCCACAAACAAGCGAAGTTCGCCAGGCGCGTGCAAAATGGAAAAAAGGTGAACTCAGTGACGCTGACTATGACAAGTTTCTCAAAGAAGAAACCGCAAAGTGCGTTGCTTTTCAAGACGAGATCGGCATTGATATGCCGGTCCACGGCGAGTTCGAGCGCAACGATATGGTCGAATACTTCGGAGAAAACCTGGAAGGATTCGCTTTTACTAGTAACGGCTGGGTACAAAGTTATGGCTCCCGTTACGTTAAACCTCCTGTCATCTTTGGTGATGTCAGCCGTCCAAAACCGATGACCGTTTACTGGTCTCACTACGCGCAATCGCTAACTAATAAACCGATGAAGGGCATGCTTACTGGTCCAGTGACTATCTTGCAATGGAGCTTCGTGCGTGATGACCAACCGCGTTCAAAAACAACGCATCAGATTGCGCTTGCGATTCGCGATGAAGTGATCGATCTTGAAGCCGCTGGGATTGCGGCGATTCAGATCGATGAACCTGCTTTTCGTGAAGGTTTGCCTTTGCGTCGCAGCGATTGGACTGAATACCTGGATTGGGCAGTAAAAACCTTTCGCTTGAGCGCCAGTGGAGTGAAGGACGATACTCAAATTCACACACATATGTGTTATTCGGAATTCAACGATATTATCGAGTTCATTGCTGCAATGGATGCTGACGTCATTACTATAGAAACAAGCCGCTCCAATATGGAATTACTTGATGCCTTTGTCGACTTCAAATATCCCAATGAGATTGGCCCAGGTGTATATGATATTCACTCACCACGGGTGCCCGCAGAGAACGAAATGGTTGGGCTAATGAGTAAAGCTGAAGCCGTGCTTCCACGTCGCAATCTCTGGGTAAACCCAGACTGTGGATTGAAAACACGTGCCTGGGCAGAAGTGAAACCTTCTCTTATTCATATGGTTGCAGCAGCCAAGGCTTTGCGCTCAACTCAGCAATCCAAAGCAAGTTAACCCCAAGGACGGGGTGTATTCCGAAATTTGTCGGGAACAAATTCGGTTAACCCCAAGGGAGAGGTGTATTCCGAAATATATGTCGGTCATCAAGAACGCCCAAATGGATTTAGGCTATCAAGATGAACAACTATAGTGCGACACACCACCCGCATTAAAAAATGCTTTAGGCTTAAGGCGGTAGTATTTTTCTTCTACTTCTTTTGATTGCTCATCATAAGGATGGCTAAACACATCTTGAAGTTCTTTGATCAGTGTGTAATCACCCTGCATGGCTTGTTGGTAGGCCGGAACCACTAACCACTCACGCCACGTGTATTTAGGGTTGGTTTGTTTCATTTTTATGGATACCTCAGATAACTTATTACCATCACTGACTAGCTCGCGCCAGCTGTTTAGCCAAGCTTGCCATTGCTCATCGAGTTGTTGTGAGGTTTTAACATAGAAGCTCTTTTTTAACGCTGAGATATCGTCGGGTATATGCGATAACTCACGGAAGAAAATGGTGTAATCCACTTCTGAACGAGTCATCAATGAGATTAATTGTGTAAATAGCGTTGGGTTATATTCAGCCAAGCCAAGTTTACTGGCCCACATTTTTTGCATCTGATTTTGCATTTCATCTGCGAAGCCTTGGCGTATTTGGTCCAACTGCGCTAAAACTTTGGCATCTTCTGCAAGTAACGGCCGCATAGCTATCCAAAACATATGGAAATTTGCTTCTGCTGCGGTTGGCTGATTAAAAAATGAAAAGTGCATGCCGCCGCCAGTCCAAGGTTGAAACTCTGTATCAAAGATTTCACAAAAACCAAATGGACCATAGTCCAAGGTAAAGCCACCCGCGGCGCAATTGTCACTGTTAAAATTACCTTGGCAATATCCAACACGAAGCCAATTAGCCACCAGTGAAATAAGGCGCTGGCGAAATAGCGTTGCCAACGCAATTAATTGGTCTGCAAAATCAAGATTTTGATCAATGTCGTTTTTGTATTCTCGCTCAATGAGATGCGACACGATCATGTGCAATTCTTCCAATGCATTTGGATGAGCATGATTGCGAGCACGGCGGGTAAATAACTCTAGCTGCCCAACGCGCAAAAACGAAGGCGCCACGCGCGTTGAAATCGCCACTGGATTGTCGACCAAAATATCAGGGTCAGTGTAGCTGGAGCCTTGCGAATACCAAGGCCGGGTAACGGTTTCAGATTTAGACACATACAGTGTTAAAGAGCGCGATGTCGGTACGCTTAAAGCATGCATATATTCTTGCGCTAAAAACTCGCGCACACTTGAACGTAGTACTGCGCGCCCATCGGCACCACGGCAATAAGGCGTTGGGCCACCCCCTTTTAATTGCATTTCCCAGCGCTGACCATTGATT
>CAZPAE010000505.1:0-2783 GCA_964584455.1 uncultured Thioalkalispiraceae bacterium | reverse complement strand
CCGATCGTATTTTAAGAGCAGTGGTTTTCCTCGCAAAAGGTAATAGTGAAAAACTGATGCAGGTGCTTGCGTTGGCAGAAACAGATTATCGAGACGTGTTGTGGCAAGCAGAATATGATCGTAACGAACAGCGGATTTATGATTTTAATCAGTCGTTTTATGAGCTTAAGCTTATAGTATAGATAATGGCTCAGTCAGCTTGATGTATTAATATTGAAGCGTATGTCGAAAATAATAACCGGGGCCGTTGTTTTATTGCTCGTTATTGTGGTTGCTACTATGACAGTTTTTTATATAGACAGTCAGCACATGTGTGGTAACGAGATTTATGCTGAGTATCTCTCACCGGATAAAGCATATAAAGCGGTTGTTTTTCAAAGGGACTGTGGCGCCACAACTGGCTTTAGTACACAAATATCTATTCTCGAAGCTGATGAGGTGTTAGGTAATAGCAAAGGAAACATTTACATCGTTGATGGACATCCTAAGCAGGCTGCACCCAATGTGCATTGGCATTCAGAGAATAAACTGACTATTAAAAAAGCCCTATATGGTTCTGAATATAAAGCCGAATCTAGTTGGGGAGGGCGTAATAAAGTTAAGATAGTGTATGGTCATTAATGTTTTTAAAGTTTTGACTCAACATCCATACTTTTGTGTAAGACTCTTATGATCTCGACGGTATCGCTATCGCTTAGTTTATAAAATATAAGATGACTACCTTGTGGAAACTTTCGATAACCACCAGTGATAAAGTCGATCTTGATACCAAGCTGAGGATTTTCAGCGATCTGTGTAAAACAATCATCTAATTGTTTTAGGTAATGATTTCTTTTTATAGTGCCCCATTCTTTTTGTGTGAAGCGGCCGATTTCAAGAAGGTCATCCTTGGCTTTACTTGAAATTTTATAGATAGGCATTAATGATTCTCATCTAACTCCTGTATCAGTTTTTCATAAGAATATTCTGTAAAACCGCTTTTCTCGCCCTCAGCAAGCAAGGCACGGAGCGTATCGAGTTTGGTTTCATTTGTTTCTAGTAGGCGTAAACCCGCGCGAATAACTTCACTTGCAGATCCGTAGCGGCCTTGTTTGACCCGCTCAGCGACAAACTTATCAAAATGTTCGCCCAATGTGATGCTGGTGTTTTTAGGCATTTTGCCCCTCTTAAGTACCAGTAAATACCAAATATTGGTATTTTAGGTAGAAAATCGTGGTAAATCAATGCTGGCGGATAGTAGGCTTACCGGTTTACACAGGGTACAAATTTATACATCTTTCCTTTACATATTCCTATATGGGAATATAATTACCCCATGCCACGAACTGCCAATACCTACGATACCTTCACGGCCATCGCCGAGCCCAAGCGCCGGGAGCTCATTGAAAAATTGGTGGGCAATGAATTAAGTGTGAATCGATTGGTGGAAATCACTCATTGGAGTCAGCCGATGGTGTCCAAGCACCTTAGTGTGCTGAAGGAGGCTGGTCTGGTCTCTGAAAGAAAGCAGGGTAGGCAGCGGTTTTATCGTGTGAATGCCCAAGAGCTGCAGCCGATTCAAATCTGGGTACGCCAGTTTGAAAAACACTGGAACAAGCAATTTGACCAACTTGATGAATACCTAGCTGCATTACAAAATAAAGGAGCTCAAAATGAGTGAAATAACTGTAGAACCTTCCATTTTAACCCGCGATTTTGATGCTCCAATGAAACTTGTCTATGAGGCGTGGACGCAAGAAAGCCATTTATGTCAATGGCAAGTGCCCAGCGCAGAGATTGTCTGTGAATATAAATCTGCTGACATCAAGCCGGGGGGAGCAACACTTCACAAAATGGTCATGCCAAATGGACATGAAATGTGGCTGTTGACGAAATACTACGAACTTACCCCGTACCATACCATTGTGTTTAGACAGTACGAGTCAAATGAAAACGGCGATATTATGCCACCCTCAATGCCTAACTGGCCAAAAGAAATTGAAGCGACCCTCAAGTTTAGCGAGGCAAATGGGGTAACAAACATGCAATTTATTTGGCAACCCATTAATCCAACACCGGAAGAAGCCGAAGCCTGGGAAGCATCACGTCCACAGCATGGCAAAGGTTGGGGCGGCAGTTTCGAACTCCTTGCAGGTTACCTTGCTAAGCTTTAAGTTACTCAAAGCTAATGATATATGCCTCGGCCGTCATTGCTGGGGCAAGTGATAGAAATTTAAATTGAATGAGGAAATAAGCATGACACAGTTCGTATTTGTTTATCTGGGGGGTAACCAGCCACCTAACCCAGAGGAAGCGAATCAGCATTTTGAAAAATATATGGCCTGGTTATCATCACTAGGTGATGCGGTGGTGAGTCCGACGATTCCATTAAAGGATACCCATACTGTGGGTCCTGATAGGGTAGTGCGAGAAGGCGGCAGAAGTGCCATGTCGGGTTTCTCCATTATTAAAGCAGACTCGTTAGAGGCAGCATTATCCATTGCGCAAGCCTGTCCTTTTCTTGAAATTGGCGGTTCACTCGAAGTATCTGAGTTAATGCAAATGCCAGTTCAGTAATACATGAGGTAGGGAGTGAGACAATAAGCTCACATCCTTTGTAATAGTGTTTGAAAGAATTGAAGTTTGAGAGGAAATTGATAATGGAGTGGAGTGTGTACCTGTCAGGTGAAATTCACACTGACTGGCGAGATAAAATTATTGAAGGTTGTGATGAACAGGGGTTAACGATTCAGTTTTCTTCTGCAGTAACAGACCACGATGCCAGCGATGCTGCGGGTGATGTA
>CAZPAE010000504.1:0-2791 GCA_964584455.1 uncultured Thioalkalispiraceae bacterium | reverse complement strand
CTACGTCGGCTCGCAATGACGTTATTTTATTAAAAATCGTGATTCACTATACAAATTACACGGAACAATGGTATATAATTCACCACAAAATAATCAAAAGCATGAGAAAGTGAAACCTAAATAAAAGTGCGCAAGATTTCGGGGGGCACTTAAGGTATTTCACAGGTGAGACAAAGCTGGCGGGAGTCCTGGCGATGTTTTTTCTCATGTTATCTGGCTTCTTCTTATTTTCTAAGTAGTTCATCTCATTTTTGAAACTACATTGGCAACCTTCAGCAATGTAACGGGCAGCTATTTAGCTGCGCCAATGTAATGTGTGATTGGGGAGATGTAAGATGAACAAATATTATCGATTTATTGGCGGTACTTTATTGGGTTTGGTATTAACTGCCTGTGGTGGTGGAGGCGGTGGGAGTAGTAACAATGATCAAACAGATAGCCAAGGCTCAGCAGGCGATGGCTCAGTTGTTAATACCGGTTTAAGTGGACAGTTTTTCTTTGTGTATCAGGATGCAGCTTATGTGAAAGACGTACAAACCGGTGTGAATACCAAAATTCCGAATACAGATTGGGAGGATCAAAATAATCGTTTTCCCAGTGGCGTTGCAGCTTTTTATGCCACTGCATCAAGTTATGATCAAGCTGAGTTCGTTGTCGAAGTGGATAGATGCCAACGTTCCGGGCCCGACCCATTAGATCCCTATGAAACTTGTATTGCTATCCAAGATTATAATGGTAACTATACCGGTGGTTTTAATTTGTTGTATTCATTATCTAGTAGTGTGAGGTTGTCGCGTGACCGTCAATATGTTGCCATGGTGCGTGATTTAGATGATCCATGGTTGGCCATTTATACTCGAGATGGAACATTCATCAGCAATAGCCAAGTAGAGACAAGTTCATTTGCTTGGTTACCTGATGGGCGTTTGATTTATGCACAAGATCGTCGAGTTCTTTTTACTGATCCTTATTCCACTGTTGCAGTAACACAACTCACTTTACCTGCCACCATGCCTACGGGGGTAATTGGTTGGTTAGCAGTAAGCCCTGATGGAAGCCGTATAGCCTTCTCGATTATTCAAGAGTCTAACTTTGCGGTTACGCATGCGATTCCTTTTGTAATGAATACTGATGGTAGTAACATTCGACAATTAGCCAGAGAGCCTAACGAACCTTCGCCTAATATCGGCCCGGTCACTTGGTCGCCTGATGGTCAATGGATGTTCTTAAGAGCCGGCGGTGCTGACGGACAAGATCCTAATGCACCTGGTGTATTAGGTTATGGTTATGTCATCCCGGCTAATGAGGATCGTGCGCTCGTATTAAGTCCTATTGATAGTGAACGTTCACCGGCGGTGATTAAACTAAGGCATTACCTAATAGGAAGTGCCGCAGAAACATTGACCGATCGTTTTTCTAGTACGGGTTACAGTTGGCAGCCATAGTGTGGTTTATTTGTCGGTGTGATTTCCCTCGCTAATATATTCCTGTCATTGCGAACGGGCATAACAAGTGAAGCAATCTCCCTGGTATAACAAAGTATTGAAAAGTTATGCTTTCTTGAGGAGATTGCCACGCCGACTTCGTCGGCTCGCAATGACTGTACTTTATTCGTTGTGTATCTATCGTAATGACTTTATGGTTCCTGTCATTGCAACGAGTCCATGGACGAACTCGGTAGATTGTGTCTGGAACAAACAATCGAGACAGCGTCGGGAACAAGCTGTCGAGGAGTGAAATAACGAAGCAATCTGCTTAATTTATGTTATTACCCTTTCTGATGTCTGTATCACTTATAAAAATAGTGCGATCTATTTTAAGTCATATTATTGTCACATTGTTATTATTTAAATGAACTTGTTGTGTCGTAATAAGTCGATATAATTCGTTTTGAATTTTGGAGTTGTATGTTTTGTTAAATGGACGAAAAGGATTTAACGATGATGGAAGCAAGCAAAGCTTATATTTTTTATATGGCATTAGCCAGTGTGGGTTTTAGTTTACCGTTGCAAGCAGCAGAACCCATTCAACCTATTAAACCTGCAGAAAATATCAATCAAGCCCAAGCCGAGTTAGGCAAAAAGCTGTTTTTTGATCCCCGGCTTTCGAAGTCCGGTTTTATCTCATGTAACTCTTGTCACAATTTGAGTATGGGTGGCACCGATAACTTAAAAACATCCATTGGTCACAATTGGCAACAAGGGCCGATTAATGCACCGACAGTATTGAATTCCAGTATGAACATAGCGCAGTTTTGGGATGGCCGGGCAGCAGACTTAAAGGAACAAGCCGGTGGCCCCATTGCCAATCCGAAAGAGATGGCATTCACGCATACGTTGGCGATTGATGTATTGGCGTCAATTCCACAATACATGACTGAATTTCGTAAAACCTTTGGTAAAGATAAAATTGATATCGAGCAAGTGACACAGGCTATTGCGGAATTTGAAAAAACCTTAGTGACACCTAACTCACGTTTTGATCAATGGTTGTTAGGAGATAAAACGGCATTATCACAACAAGAGCTGGCAGGATATCGTTTATTTAAAGAGTCCGGTTGTGTGGCATGCCATAATGGCCCAGCAGTAGGGGGTAATTCATTTCAGAAAATGGGTGTGATTGAACCCTACCAAGCCAATAGTCCAGCACAGGGGCTAAGTGATGTGACAGGCAAAGATGCGGACCGGTTCAAATTTAAAGTACCAACCTTGTGCAATGTAGAGATGACCTATCCCTATTTTCATGATGGTGGTGCAGAAACCTTAAGTGAAGCAGTGGATGTAATGGGTAA
>CAZPAE010000503.1:0-2792 GCA_964584455.1 uncultured Thioalkalispiraceae bacterium | reverse complement strand
AGGGATCAGGTGGGTATGTCCATTGTCTTTCATAAACACGCCATGTTCAGATAATTCACCATTACCATCTTCGGCTTCAGTATGAATGGAAAGAAACTCATGACCACCTGCCATTAAATAGACCGCATCTCCATCCATAAGGGAATCAACGATCTGATCTGCCCATCGTTTTTCCTTATCTACATCAGATGCAAAAAGTGATGAACTATTAAGTATGCAAATCATTGTAATTACAAAATATTTAATATAATTCATAGTCTACCTCAGAAAATTGAATTTGAAGGTTAATGTCAATTATGCCGACAATTTAATTTTTGCAGATTTCTTCGAATTCCACTTTTCAAAAACATTCAGTTTCTATTCTGAATCGTTCACTGATAGTCTTATTTCTTTCGGAGGAAGTCCAAATCGCTTATGGAAATTACTGGTGAAGCGGGACGCAGATTTATAACCACATTCGTAAGCAATTTGATTGACAGGTAAGTCCGTTTGCAGTAACTGCATCAGCGCTGTTGCAAGACGAAGTTCAAAAACTATTTCACGGAAAGACGTGTTTTCTTTCTTTAAATGCCGCCTTAATGTGCTTTCTGATGTAGCTAACTTTGATGCAACCTCGTCAATAGTCCAACTGTACATTAAATCGGCTGAAACTACTGCCCGAATCTTTTCTTCCCATGAATCACGATGTAATGTAAATGATAAAAGAGATGGTGTTCTATTCAATAACACGAGAAGTATTTCCATCAAGCGATGTAAAGTTATATTCGGAGTATTAATTGTCTCTAAATAATGGGTAATTGCTTTTTGAAGTTCATCATCTGCTTCATATTTTAAAACAGTTGACTGTCCTTTATTTACATCTTGAAACAAATTATGGGATGCCCTTAATCGCTCAAGGGTATCAACGGTAAACGGAATTATGAGTGCACTATAACGCCCAGTTCGCGGGTCTGGCTCGTTACGCAAATCATAGCTTGATGGTGCAGGAACGGCCACAAGTGAACCAGCTTCACATACTGTTGAAGTAGCGCCTCTGCTGATAGTTTTCTTTCCTTTTAACACTAAAATCAGGCATGGCTCATAAAATGGAACGTGTTTGATTTGCAGAGCAGTGGAATGTGATATAAAGCCAAGATTTATAAGAGGCTTTTTCCCTTGGGATTCTTCGCTAGTGCCTCGTAATTGATCAATAATGTTGAGAATTTGTTTCATAAGTCTGAACCGATATTTAATTCGCTATTAGATAATTCCTGGCTAGGCAATAATAATACTAGTAATTCTCAACCATTATTAATCAAGTTATTGTTCTAAAACGTTCAACTCATATCCTATTTCTATCTTTCGGATTGTCCACTTCAATTTCTGAGAAATCGTATTCGCTGTTGTCAGATCGGGTCTGTAGAACGATCAGGATCTGAGCCGCCAGTTCTGGGAGAACAGAACGGATCCCATCGTAGGCCAACTCGCAAGCCTTGGTATCGACTACTACCCGTCAACTCATCCAGCACATATCTGAGAAATTCCAACTGCAGCTTGGATAAAGGCAGCCATAATGCCAATGGGCCGATTTCCAGTCGCACTTCGGAACGGAGGTAATCATCAGGAAAAGCCGCAGCGTAGTTGATATCAATCACGAATGGAGCATCGTCTACACGACAGTCACACACTCCATCAAGTGCAAATTCGACCAATCTCAACAGTTCCCCACCAATGTACTTTTGTACCTGCTCGTTGATCGCCGCATTCAACTGCGCCTGTTTAGTTGGAGCGTTCAGCCAAAGGGTCATCTCCACCTAAGACACACCAATCGAGGACCAAGTCGATATCCTCCAAGAAACGTTCAATCAGATTATAAACCTTCGATAGGCTGGTGCCACCCTTGAACATCAGCAGTCGCGCAAGATCTTGAAGCCTCAGCCGAAATGCCAGCCAGTGCCGGTCACTCCCACTCTATTATCAATAAGCCTTTTTTATATTTTATATTCAATGGCTTATTTTAACGCTAAACGGTAATACCATGAAAAATACCATGTTCGGAAAATGCCTGTCGTCGGCGGAATCACTGTTTAGAAATCATGATGTCCTGCTGTCGCTACAGCTGGACATCCTATGCTGTAAAGACTAGAATTTAATCAACTTGATTATTTTAATTAAGATAGGTGCACTATGAAAAGACTCAACGCCAGTGACGCCAAACGCGAATTCGGTGAGGTGCTCATCAACGCACAACACGGTCCTGTTGGCATCAACCGCAATGGCAAACCTGTTGCCGTGGTGATCTCGGCGTCTGAATATGCGCAGCTTGAGGCGCTTAAAGAGGCGCATCTAAAGCAGTCCATCGAAGAAGGTATCGCCGACTTGCAAGCCGGAAAAGTCAGTGACGGCAAATCCGTCATAGACAAACTACGAAAACGAGTGAACCGCTAACCCGTGTCGAAGCGCAGCCCCCGCTACCAATTCACGGACAAAGCGGAACGTGATCTCTCAGGTATCATCGACTATACCGTCCAGGAATGGGGGGCCGTTCAAGCCAATACCTACCTTGACGGCCTGGAAACACGCGCACAACTCCTTGCTGAAAATCCAGACCTTGGAACAGCACGCGAGACAATTTCCAAGGGGCTACTCAGCTTCCCTTATGAAAGCCATATTCTGTATTACAAAAAATACGCCCGCGGTATCGTGATTGTACGAGTACTCCATCAACAGATGGATCCGGTGAAGCACCTCTGATTCTGTAGGTGTGCTGCTGTACGATGGTGATGAAACCGTGCTTCTCGGTAACAACCTGT
>CAZPAE010000502.1:0-2796 GCA_964584455.1 uncultured Thioalkalispiraceae bacterium | reverse complement strand
TGATGTACCAGCTCCTGCGCTTCACCTTTGGTTTTTAAATAATAACTGGGGCCCTGTTTGGCGTTAGCATGTAAGGCGCTCATATGTAACAAGCGGGTGATACCCACCTTTTCACACGCATGTAGAATTTTCTCAGGCAAATTTACATGAACATGGCGAAAGCCAAGACCATTGTCGCGTTTTTCATTGAGAATGCCGACCAAATTAATCACGCTATCGTAGCCTTGAAAGTAATGTTCTAAGGCTGCTTGGTGATGTATATCTGCCTGGACAACTTCCACCGTAGGTAAGACTAATAAATGGCGTTGTCGCTCCCGGTGCCGGGTTAACACTCGGACTTCATGGCCTTGTTTGACCAAACGACTAATTAAGTGAGTACCCACAAAGCCGGTACCGCCTAGAACCACGATCTTCCTGTGCATTGTTTCGTATCCTTTACATTTTTAATGCCATTTTTTGAAAACTCGGCAATTCGCCCATATCAATGTTACCTTACCAGTTTATTCTATCCACTTTCATGTTCAGTATGACTATACTATTAAAATCATTGGCATTTTCATAATTGAATAAACTCAAGGAAGGAGCAAGCATGAGTTTTACTGCCATTAATCCCGCAACAGGCGAAACGGTGAATACCATTGAGGTGTGGGATGAGCATCAAATTGAGGCCGCTTTGGCTAAATCTGCAGCGGTTGCGCCTGCATGGGCCGGTCTAGATATTGCCGAGCGTGCCACTTTTATGCGTCAGGCGGCGCAAGTATTGCGTGATAATGTGAGTGAATATAGCCAAATCATCACCCAAGAAATGGGCAAGCTTATTGCCGAAGCGCAAGCCGAAATTAACAAATGTGCTTCAGTGTGTGACTACTATGCTGAACGTGCGGCTGAGTTTTTAAAAGATGAACCTATCGAGTCTGATGCATGCCACAGCTTTGTTGCTTACCAGCCTTTAGGCACTGTACTTGCTGTGATGCCGTGGAATTTCCCCTTCTGGCAAGTATTTCGGTTTGCGGCACCTTCATTAATGGCGGGTAATACCGGTTTATTAAAGCATGCTTCAAATGTACCTGGTTCGGCACAGGCCATACAAGATGTTTTTACGCAGGCGGGATTTCCTGAAGGCGTGTTTACCAGTTTAATGATACGGGCATCGCAAGTGGAAAAAGTCATTCGTGATAAACGTGTGCATGCGGTGACATTAACCGGCTCCGAGCCGGCCGGCCGACAAGTGGCCAGCGTTGCCAGTGATCAATTGAAGAAGTCGGTATTAGAGTTAGGTGGTTCAGATGCCTTTATCGTACTCGAAGATGCTGATCTAGATGAAACCATCAAGAATGCGATTATTTCGCGTTTTTTAAATACCGGACAAAGTTGTATTGCCGCAAAACGATTCATCGTTGTCGATGGTATTGCAGAAGATTTTGTTGCACGCTTTAAAGCAGGTGCCGAAGCATTAACGCTGGGTGATCCTATGGATGCCAATACCACCATGGGACCCATGGCACGAACTGATTTACGTGATGAACTAGATCAACAAGTACAAGATTCTATTGCTGCTGGTGCCATCGCCGTGACGGGTTGTGAACCGCTGCAAGGCCCAGGTGCATTTTATAAACCTTCTATATTAGATCGCGTTGAACCCGGTATGCGTGCTTATACTGAAGAGTTGTTTGGCCCTGTGGCGATTGTTATTCGTGCTCGCGATGAAGCCGATGCATTACGTATAGCCAATGAATCAGAGTTTGGTTTAGGTGGCAGCGTTTGGACTAAGGATACGGCTCGAGGTGAACGGGTTGCACGACAAATCCAAGCCGGCTGTGCTTTTGTTAATGGCTTTGTTAAAAGTGATCCTCGTCTTCCCTTTGGTGGTATAAAACGTTCTGGTTATGGTCGTGAGTTATCATTACACGGTATTCGAGAGTTTGTGAATGCCAAAACCATTTGGGTGAAGTAAGTCTTATTCAAAAGACACCGCTATCTATCATTTATCAAAACACGCTATGATGCTGTAATGTAAACGCCATAGACAAACATAGGCCGCCATGGATGTTCTGATCATTTACCTCTTTGTGGGTGCTTTTGCGGGTTTAATCGCGGGGCTATTTGGCGTAGGGGGTGGCTTAGTGATTGTCCCCGTTTTAGTTTATGTATTTACCAAGCAAGGTATGCATGAAGCGGTATTAGTCCATCTCGCGATTGGTACCTCATTAGCCACCATTGTTTTTACCTCGATTTCATCTGTTCGTGCTCACCATAAACGTGGTGCGGTGTTATGGCCAATCGTATGGCGTTTAACCCCAGGTATTATTCTCGGTGCACTCATTGGCGCATTGATCGCAGATCTTATGCCGTCATCATTACTACGTCGCTTTTTTGCCTTTTTCGAATGGGTTATTGCCGCCCAGTTATTAATTGATTTTAAAGCCAAGCCTTCACGCAGGGTACCGGGCAGTGGTGCATTATTTTGGGTGGGTAATGGCATAGGTAGTATCTCGGCAATTATTGGTATCGGTGGGGGTACATTAACCGTACCGTTTTTAGTTTGGTGTAATGTGCTTATGCGTGAGGCGGTTGCCACAGCCAGTGCGTGTGGTTTACCCATTGCCTTAGCCGGGACCGTTGGTTTTATGTGGATGGGTTATACACAAACTAATTTACCAGACTGGAGTATTGGGTATCTTTATTTACCCGCTTTATTAGGTATCGTTGTTGCGAGCATGCTGCTGGCACCAGTTGGTGCCATGTTGGCCCATAAACTACCGGCAGCTAAATTAAAGCGTGCCTTTGGGGTTTTTC
>CAZPAE010000501.1:0-2798 GCA_964584455.1 uncultured Thioalkalispiraceae bacterium | reverse complement strand
CTACTAATAAATGAAGCAAAATGCCTTTTTATAGGTTATACTTCTATTATTTTATGTTTAATTGCATATAAAACCAATCCTATTCGACTTTTTACTTCTAGTTTGTCAAATAATGTTTCCCGGTAGCCATCGATAGTTTTAGGTGATAAAAACATAAGGCCGGCAATTTCTTTATAGGTTTTTTCGGTACATGCCAGTTTCAGGAATTCTATTTCGCGGTCCCGTAATTTTATTTCTTCATCTTTTTCCTTTCTATCCAGCGTGTCTAATAAGGTATTTGTAATGCGGTCTGAATAATAAAATCCTTTTTCTATTACATCTGAGATGGCTTTTTTAAAGATATCAGGATGAATATCTTTTAGTAAGTATCCTTTGGCCCCTAAACGCAACATTTTTATAATGGTTTCTTCGCTATCGTCCATAGAAAGTGCGATTGTTTTCATTTCCGGATGTGTATTTTTAATCCATGCCATGGTTTCAAGGCCATTCATAACCGGCATATTTATGTCTAGAAGCACTACATCGGGTTTGTTTTGAACTGTTTGTAGGGTTTCTATAAATTTTTTACCATTAGTGGCGTGAAAAACAATTTCATAGTCTTTAAAAGAAGAAACAAGTACTTCAAGTGATTGGGCAAAGAGTAAATGATCATCTACAATGGCTATGGTATATTTTTTCATTTTAGTATTATTGCTTTATTGGATATTTCAAAGTTACACAAACTCCTTTGTTTATTTTAGCTTTTATTTCTAAATCTGCTTTTATAAGTTCTGCCCTTTTGCGCATATTTATTAAACCGGTGCCGTTTTTTTTATCAGATAAATTAAACCCAATACCATTATCACATGAAGCAATAAATAGTTCCTGAGGGCTAAATTTTATAGTTATATCCAATTCGGTGGCTTTGGAATACTTAACACAATTGGAGAAGCATTCCTGGAAAATTCTAAAAATTATAATTTCATCTTCCTGGTCCAGTGCAATAGGCTCGCCTTTAAGTTGATAATTTATCTCAAAGAAATTCATACGTTTAAAACGGTTGATTTCTGTTTCAAAAGATTCAACCAGGCCAATATTTGAAATAAAATCGGTATTTAACGACCTTGATAACTGGCGCATTTCGGTAAGGCCTTTGCCTAAAACTTCAGAAGCTTCTTTTAATCTTTGTGATTGGGCAGCGGGTATATCGGGCTGCAGCATATTTAGTTGCATTTTTGCTACTGAAAGTAACTGGCCTATATTGTCATGAAGTTCCCAACTAATATTTTTAAATGTTTGTTCCTGAATTTCATTCTGTGATTTGGCCAATTCTACTTCAAAATGCCTTTTTTCTTCTGCTTTTTCAATTAAAAGCTGCGTTTTTCGTTTTTGGAAAATCGAAAAAATAAGCACAAGGGTAACCACCAGTATAATTAATACTATAGATACTGCTAATACTAAAAATTGTATTTCTTCCTGCTCCATATAGCTCCAAAAATAAAACACCCGTGCATAATGAGGTTTAAAATAAAAATTACCAATGCATACGGTACACTTTCATCGAAATTAAGATATTCGGCAATAAACATAAATGGCATAAAGGGTATATGGAATAATAATAAACCCAGACTAAACCAAAAATATACAGACCTGCCAAAATTTAAGGTAAATTCACTTGACAGAATTTCCATAAAAAATAAAATAATTCCTATTACTAAAAATATCATGCCAATGGTATAAACATAGCTTTCTCTCATTTCTGTATAGCCTTGCAAAAACAAAGAAATTATTGCAAATGCCAGATAAAACAATCCTAAAAACCAAAGCATGATTTTTTTGTTTACTTTATTTTCTATTAAGTAACGATACCATAGAAAGTAAAACGAAAACTGTACCAGCGTATAAGTATTTGCAATGATTTTTGAAGAACTTATGTCTTCATTAAATACATTGTAATACAAAAATCTATAAGAAAACTCTGTGATTGCTATAAACCATATAGAATACAAAAAATATTTTGCCCTGCCTCCTGCGTATTTATAGTAAAAAATAGTATTTGCTATAGCTGAAGTTAGGGCAATATATTTTATATAACTGGTTAATTCTTGCATTTATGGGTTAATTGCCTTTTTTTATTGTGGATAACTGCTACTTGGCGGATTTCCATTGCCACCATACTCCAGTGCACCAATACCTGTAATATCTGAACTTCCTTCCTGCGTCGTGCTAAAAAATGCGCCTTTTTGTGTAGCGGGCCTTCCGGTTGGTGATATAAAAACGGTTAAAAAATTCTGCTTTTCTCCAAATTTGGGTTCATTTGGGAAAAGCCCCATATAAATTCTAAAACCATCTAAATCTATATTTTGTTTAGCAGCTTCTCTTTTGGCATACGCTATATAACTTTCCAGTTCTTCTAACGTATAATAGCTGGATACCGATAATTCAAATGGTGGGTGTAAGGAGTCTGTTTGGCTATAAATTGCTTTTAATGCCTCACTTTTAAGTGTTTCCATTTCTTTTCTACCCGCTGGGGCATTTTCTTTTACTTTAGCCTCGAGCGCTTGTAATTTTGTAATGGCATTTACATAACCTTCACTTAAATCTTGTGCTACTTGTGGCCTTATTAGTTTTTTAGCAACAGCTTCGGGAAGTACAGGATATTTGTCATCTTTGGGTTCTTCCATTTTACACGATGCTAAAACTAATACTAATGAGAAACACCATACTATGGGTGCTGATTTTAATGTAATTTTTTTCATTTCTTTGGAGGTTTTTTTAATTAGTAAGCAAGATATGTAAAAATAGATAGTTTTATAGTA
>CAZPAE010000500.1:0-2801 GCA_964584455.1 uncultured Thioalkalispiraceae bacterium | reverse complement strand
TTATCAATAAGCTTGACACATAATTTAACATAGCCTTGGCGTGTAAACTTAACGCCATTATCCACCAAATTAATGAGTACCTGCCGTAACCGCATGCCATCACCGAGCAGATCATTGGGTATTGAAGCATCAAACTCATCCATTAGGATAAGATTCTTTTCTTCCGCCAGCGGCGTTAACAACTCCACTACATGCTCAACAACTTGTTCAAGGCTAAATGGTTTTTGTTCTAATACTACATTATCAGACTCTGTCTTACTAAACTCTAAGATATGATTAATCATCTCCAATAAGCTAGTCCCGCTTTGATAGATCACATCCACTTGATTACGTTGTTCAGTGGTCAATGCGGTATGGCGTAACAATTGTACCATCCCTAATACCGCATTCATGGGCGTACGCAATTCATGACTCACATTGGCCATAAACTCTGTTTTCACTTGGTTCGCTTGTATTGCTTCATCTCTTGCTTGATGGGCACGCTCCGTTGCTTGATTAACCCGCTCGATAACACGATTATATTGCTTAGCCACTTGACCAATATCGGTGTGCGGCTCAACATGAATGGATTGGGTAAAGTCACCGGTTTGTCGTTGCTGTTCCATGTCACGTAACAAATCAAATACTTCGGTACTGGCATGGTGCTCTGCCATATTTAAACCTTGTATTTCTTGTTCTAAGGGAACCCGCATCGGACGAATACGGTTTAAAAGCGTTAACGCAATAAAACTAATACCAAATGCCCAAGCCGCAACACTAACTACACCTAGTAGCTGTACACCCAATTGCGATAACATGCTTGCCGAACCCAATAGCGTATCGCCAAATAATGCCACGGCTATGGTGCTCCATATGCCCCCGGCAAGATGCACCGGCACTACACCAACTGCATCATCAATATGAAACCGCTCCAGCAATTGCGCAGTTAAAAAACAAAGGCTACTACCAATACCACCAATTAGCACCGCCTCCCATGGCGAGATGATATGGCAACAGGCAGTAATCGATACCAGCCCAGCTAAAACCCCCATGATCATTAACTCTGGATCCACAAAACCTTTAACGTATTGCGAAAGAAAATACATCACCATACCGCCTGCCATAGCTGCTAAACCGGTATTGATAAGTATCTTAGGAACAGACACATTCCATTGTAATAAGCTACCACCATTAAAACCGAACCAACCTAACCAAAGTAATAAGGTACCTAGCAATGCCAAAGGGATATTATGACTATGGCTAAACTGTTTATGCTCAAAGCGTAAATGCCGCGGTCCAATAATGATAATCGCCGCCAGTGCAATCCAACCACCGACACTGTGCACAACCGTGGCACCGGCGTAATCCACAAAGCCCAGTTTATTTAACCAACCTTCTTGTGTACCAGCTAGCACGCCAGCCCACGACCAATGCCCCACCACCGGATAAATCAATGTTGCGGTTAATACTGCAATCCATAGATAAGCTGATAGATGCATACGTTCCGCCGTGGCACCGGAAATCAAGGTCACCGCTGTGGCACAAAAAGTGAGTTGGAAAAGAAAAATACTGTATTGATAGGCTGGGTCACCGGCTGCTAACGCGGTATCGCCGAAAAAGAAATGGCTTGCTCCCCACAACCCAAACTGACTATCACCGAACATAATGCCATAACCGACAGCCCAAAATAGTAAGCCAGCAATACACACATCCAGCATGTTTTTCATCGCCACATTAATACTATTTTTTGAACGGACTAAGCCGGATTCAAGACAAACGAAACCCGGCTGCATAAGAAACACTAATGCGGCACAAAGAATTAACCAGAGGGTGTCATAGATTGACGCCAATACAAAACCTATCGCTTTAATATTACGAATTATGTATCGGCGCACAGTACAGTGGCTTTATGCTGTTATATCAGTCATTAATAGCTATTTGTTGCTCTATACCGTTACTATCATTACTACATTTATAAAGCGATGCTTTACTTAACCGCATAAAAAAACGGGTAGCATAAGCTACCCGTTTTTTTATCTAACACTTATGTCGAATTAAGATTTGCTAGATAACTTCTCTTTAATCCGAGCTGACTTACCTTGGCGTTCACGTAGGTAATATAATTTAGCACGACGTACATCACCACGACGTTTAACACTGATGGAATCAAGTGCTGGGCTATAGGTTTGGAATACCCGCTCAACGCCTTCACCGTGTGAAATCTTGCGTACTGTGAACGAAGAATTCAGACCGCGATTCCGCTTGGCAATCACCACACCTTCAAACGCCTGTAAACGCTCACGATTACCTTCTTTTACTTTTACCTGAACCACAACGGTATCGCCGGTGCCAAATTCTGGCACATCACGGCCCATTTGCTCAGATTCTAATTGTTCGATGATATTGCTCATGGTCTAACCCTCAGTTCACAAGGCGCGCAATTATACATGGCAAAACGCTTTCAAGCCACTACCAAATAGCCCGATTTAGACCCCATGGGTCTCGTGCTCGCGAATAAATTCATCCAATAGCTGCTGTTTTTCGGCATCCAGCTCAATTTTCTCCAGTAAATCGGGGCGTCGCAGCCAAGTTCGGCCCAGCGCCTGCTTATCGCGCCAGCGCTGGATCGCCGCATGATCGCCGCTGAGCAGCACATCGGGTACCCGCAAGCCATCCACCTCCTCGGGCCGAGTATAGTGTGGATGGTCCAATAACCCCTGGAAAAAGGAGTCCTGACTGGCCGAATCCGCATGGCCAAGGGAATCAGGCAATAAGCGGGTAATGCCATCAATACACACCATGGCCGCTAGTTCCCCGCCACT
>CAZPAE010000499.1:0-2806 GCA_964584455.1 uncultured Thioalkalispiraceae bacterium | reverse complement strand
CCACAATTGACGGGGACAAAAGGTTTGTCTCGGCGTGAAGAGTAATAATGTAGATTACGTGCTACCACTTCTTTACCGGTACCAGACTGCCCCAGTATCAATACATTGGCATCGGTATCAGCCACCTGTTCAATGAGTTTGCGCACCTGGCTAATGGTACGAGAATGTCCTACCATGCTACGAAAAAGCATCGGTGTCGAACTGGCTGTGCCCGATTGAGATTCACGATAAACCTGGGCAAGATGCAAAGCATGAATTAATTGACGATGTTTCACTGGCACTTCCACCACATTCACAATGGCTGCGGCTATTTCAGAAGGCAGGAGACTTTTATCGCGTAATTCAGATAAATACAGTACGGGAGTCTGTTTGCCAAAGGTCTGCTTTAAGGTTTCAATAAGCTGGAGTATTTGTTCAGTTTCGCCACACTCACCCAAGATAACCACTTCCGGAAATATATCTTGTGCAACAGATTGCCAATGCGTCGTATCTGTCGCGGCATATAAGTCATAATCGATAAAATCCAACAATACTTCTAACTGATCACGTCGCTCAGACTGATCATCGATTATCAAAGTAGACATTCAGAACCCCTAACTGTTTTTTTTGATGAAATGCTTAAACTACGATTAGCAATAAACAGCGTAGACACTGATTTGGAGAAAGTCAAAAAATTGGCGATCAGATAGGAAAAATGATAAAAATAATATTAGTAGTTGGAATATAACGCTTTTGTTAAATTCGTTTAATGCTCTAATGGCATTTGCTTATTCATCGCAACTGTCCGCCGATGCTGACGAAACACCCAGCGGCTCCAAGCTGCCATATCTTCTTCTGCTAAGTTATGTAATCGACCGAATACCCAGTGCGTGTCCTGTTCAACTATCTCTAGCTGACAACACAAAGGCACCGGGATAGTATGATGCACATATAAGGTTATGCTTACTAACTGACCAACCTCAAACTGCTCGGATGTTTGCCAGCTAATGCTATCACTATTTAAGCGTAAGGTTTGTGCTGCTGGGGGTTTTTGTTGTTGCTGCATAAACTGGCTTAGTAAGAATAATAACAAGTCCACTTTATGCTCAAGCCGTTGTATATCGCTATTGGCTTCATTTTGCTGTAGCCGGTTACCGTCCCCCAGATACTCTAATAGACTAAATGCCACATGGTTGAAAGAGGCCACCTGTGCTGTATCTGTTGTCACATGAAACGGTAATGTGGTTTCAACAAGGAAGGACATATGGGTTCCTGTACTGATATTATCCTATTAGCTTAGGATAAATTATGAGTATTGGCGATAAGATTGAACCGCTCGCTTACCTTGGGACTGCCCCTTCAATGTGCTTAACATATCTTGCTTTGCTTGCTCGCCGAGACTTAGGCATTCTTTATCAATACGCATGATTTCCTTTAGCGTCTCAGCAATCATCCACAGGTTTTGACGAATATCAGGATGGCGAAATAATCGCTGTAATGATTGATAACGTGTCTGCTCTAAACGACTCATCAATGCCCATTCAGCAGATTTAGCCATCTCTAACATCTGCTGGGATAGCAGCAATACCTTCTGTGCACCTTGTTGTATTGATACGCAGTCCATTACAGCTAATTCATTAAGGCTCTAAGGTGCTTGGAATCGCATCCCAAGCCGCTTTAATGGAATACAATAAGGAAATCACTTCATCTAACAAGTCAGGATTATTTTCAACGTTAGCGCGCATTAAACGACGTATCATGTAATCATACAGATCATCTAGGTTATCAGCGATTTCACCACCGGTATTTTTATCCAAACTGGCTCGCAAACCATCAATAATCGAAATAGCCCAGCTAATATGACTGCCTTTTTGCGCTATTTCATTACGCTCCATAAACCCTTTAGCAATGGCAATTTTCTCAATTGCTCCTTGCATTAGCATCTGTATTAACCGATGCGGGCTTGCTTGCTCTACCCCAGAAGCCACACCAATCTGTTTGTATTGTTGAACTGCACTATGTAACTTGGCCATATTCATCTCCAACTCCTACTACTACACATACTTAGACTGCATTATGTTTCACTAAGTATCCTTACCTTTTGCCCCAGGCAACCCGGCTAGTTGATTTTCTAGGAACTCACTGGTACCACGCATCCGTCCTAGCATCGTTTCCAAATTGGAAAACTGATTCAACAAGCGCTGTTCCGACAACGCTAAACGTCGTCCTAACCGTTCCCGTTGCTGATTAATATCGTCAATACGATTATTAAACCCTTCACTACGCGACTGCAGTATGCCATCCGGGCCAATATAGTTTTGCATCGCGTCACTTAACTGTTCGGCTACACCTTTTGAAAAAGACACATTGCCTCTGTCACCCGGCTTACCGCCAACCACTTCAACCTCAATACCCCGAGCCTCACCTTGTCCTAGTAGCTTTTGCCCATTACCAATGGCCGGTTGGCTACCTATGAGGCCACTAATGTTTTGTCCTGTTAAACCTTCCGCAGCATCAATCCCTAAATCTTCGATACTGTCATCGGCACTCATCACATCTACCCGTGACTGGCTGCCATAACGGTTCGACAAAATCACCAGTTGATCCGCTTTTAACTCGACCGACACTAATGCGTTCTCACGCTTGAGTGATGCGTCGTTATTAATCTGTCTTTGCAGCTCCTCTGCTAACTGTGCAGCAGAACGGTACTGCCCTGGGGGAATCATAATGGTGTCACTGGTAACACCGTTCACCTTTAGGATAAAACCGTTTTCACCTGCCACCACCGGAATATTTTCTAATTGATCCAATGGCATTGCGATATATT
>CAZPAE010000498.1:0-2806 GCA_964584455.1 uncultured Thioalkalispiraceae bacterium | reverse complement strand
ACGCCAACAACAATTTCACTCCATTAGTGTTGATTTGATATATGGTTTACCTCACCAAACTGTCAACTCATTCCATACCACACTAGAGGCGATCATCGATATGGATCCTGATCGTATCTCGGTATTCAACTATGCCCATATGCCGGCGTTATTTAAAACTCAGCGCCAAATCCAGGAACAAGATTTACCTTGTGCCGCAGAAAAGTTAGCTATTCTGGAAGACAGTATTAATAGCCTAACTGACGCAGGTTATGTTTATATTGGTATGGATCACTTTGCTAAGCCTGAAGATGAGTTGGCTAAGGCCCAAGCCAATGGCCAGCTTTATCGTAACTTTCAAGGCTATTCGACACATGCGCAATGTGACTTAATTGGCATGGGTGTCACATCCATTGGCAAGGTACATGACAGCTATAGCCAAAATCATCGCACTATGGATGAGTATACCCATGCACTAGATCAAAACAGCCTACCCATTTTGCGCGGTGTGACTTTAAACAAGGACGATAAACTTCGTCGCCATGTTATTACGGAACTCATTTGTAACTTTAAATTAGATAAAAATCAAATAGCACAACAGTACAATATTGTATTTGATGACTATTTTTCTGATAGTTTGTCAGAACTGGTGGAGATGCAACAAGATGAATTGTTGCGTATTGAGCAGGATGAAATAAAGGTAACGGATAAGGGGTCGTTATTTATTCGAAATATCTGTATGGCATTTGATAAATATTTAGAACACGCTTCGCATCGTTACTCAAAGGTCATTTAAAGATCGAGTCGGCGCAATACGCCGACTCATTACACTCGCTTAGCTAACATTACATTCGAGGCGTTCTTTAATCGCATCGATTACTTTTTCACTGGATGTGGCGTTCACGGTTAATAGTGAACCTTCTTTTTCATAGAAACCAACTAAAGGTGCTGTCATTTTGTTATAGACATCTAGCCGATTGCTAATGGCTTCTTCTGTCTCGTCATCACGTTGTACAACGTTACCACCACATTTATCACAGACACCTTCTTTGCTTGGCGGGTTGGATTTCACATTATAAATCTCACCACAAGACTCACAGGTACGGCGGGTGGTGAGTCTATCTAAAATCACATCCCGTGGTACTTCAATATTCACAACCGCATCTAACTCTTCGCCCATGTCAGCCAATAACACTTTTAATGCTTCGGCTTGCGGAATCGTACGTGGAAAACCATCTAGCAAATAACCATTTTGGCAATCGCTTTCTTTCAAACGTTCACCCATAATCCCCATGATTAAATCATCGGAGACCAAATCACCGGCTTTCATCGCCGCTTCAGCTTTTTTGCCTAACTCAGAACCTGCCGCAACCGCAGCACGTAAGATATCACCGGTTGAAATCTGCACTGAACCATCTATTTTTGTTAATTGTTTTGCCACCGTGCCTTTTCCTGCCCCCGGTGCGCCCAGTAATATTAACTTCATATTTATGTCCCCTTTAGCCTATGACATTGGAAAAAAACAGCCCGCATTGTGCCCGTTAGGCAAGTATTCGGCAATTAAATGGATTTGAGGTAGACACAGAAAAAACTAATCGGCTCACGCTTTACTAGGCCACAAATACAAACGGCACCCTAAGGTGCCGCTTGAAAGAGTGATATTGCTATCAATTATGCTTCGGTTAGGGTTTCCTTGCGAATACCAAACATATTGCGATAAATAATGCCGTAGCCAATCGCCATCAGTGGTATTGTCCAAATTAAACCGATAAACAAGGGAATCGCAGAAATAAAGACAATAATGCTCATCACAATACCGAAAAACAGCATGGTGAACCAACGCTTGGTAATCACCTTACGTGATGTTTCTAGTGCCTCCCAAGGACCGAGTCCTTTCTCAACCACTAATGGCACTGCCATATAGTAAGCAATCGTCAGATAGATGCCAGGCAAAATCAACAATAAGAAACCAATGAAAATCATGATAGACATTAGCAACGTAGTAAAAAATAACGGTAACATTTTTGAGAAGTAACCCAGAATTGAACCCGGCTGAATAGACGCATCGGCTGCACGCCGAATCCCTAACATAAATAACCCCGCTGCTATCGGTAATATAATTAAACTGAATATAATCTGTTGAATCAAACCAATGACAACTGCGACGCCCGGACTAAGGGTCGATATGATTACACCGATAATAATTTGAAAAACAATCGACAAGCCAATAAATACACCTATATAAATGAGTGCGGCCAGAAAAAATGTCAGTTTGGTGCCCGATACTTTTTCCCAGGCTTCATTTAATACCGCTGAAATACTGAACTCATAATCCCCACTGAGTCCCTTTTCAATGGAACCGAATTGATCCTCCCCGCCTGACTCATTAACTAAGCCAGATTTTGGTGTTTCATAGACATTAGACATGGCTATCCCCGTGTTGTTGTGAATGGACATATTATTAAAAATTAAAGTATAGGAGACTCATTTGCGAGCCTCAATTCGGATGCCTGACTTTATACAGTGTTATTCGTATAAAAAAGCAACATTTTATACATTCTGTGAATAAATCGCTGGTTTGATACATTTATTTAAAACCCAATATCCCACATTATGGCTCAATACCGGTTTTGTATATACTAGCCACACTTAAGCCAACCATCACCTTGCCTATTATGACGTACACCCATACCAATTTTGTACCAACCCAGCAAACCATTCGTTTGACACAATACAGTCATGGGGCTGGTTGTGGTTGTAAAATATCACCGCAAAAACTTAACGCAATTTTACAAAGTCAATTACCTCATATCACTTACCCACAACT
>CAZPAE010000497.1:0-2818 GCA_964584455.1 uncultured Thioalkalispiraceae bacterium | reverse complement strand
TTTTTATCAAGAAAGGATACGAAGCAACATCGCTAAAGGATTTGGAAAAAGCAACAGGCCTTAAGCCAGGAAGTTTTTATCATTCATTTGGTAATAAACAAAGTATGTTTCTAAGAGTGATAAACTATTATATCGAAGAAGTTGTTATCGCACGTATTAATACATACCTCAGCTCTGAGCAACCAATACAGGGAATAAAATCACTATTTACATCGACTTTTGAAAGCCCGGCCAGAGCACGTTGTGGTTGTCTTCTAGTTAACACGGCCGTAGAGGTAGGAATCGGTAATGCCAAAATACATAAGCGAATCATGTATGGATTTCATTTATTTGAAGAAGCCTTTACAAAGCAAATCGAAAAAGCACGTCAATTAGGATTACTCAAAACCAAACAAAAAACCTCATCTTTAGTAAAACAACTTTTGTTAAGTTATCAGGGTATTTTAGTTATGGTAAAAATAACGCGTGACAAACAGACACTTAAAAAAGTCACTGATGATGCTTTAAGTATTATATGATTCTTTCCACAACTTATAATCCAAGTTAGTAAAAAGGAGCAAGACGTATGTCCACGGAAAATTTAATGAAAACGCTTGAGATCTATGCCGGTGCTTGGTCAGAAACAGATGACAATAAACGTAAGGCTATATTGGATCAATCTTGGGATGATAGCGGTATTTATACAGACCCCTATGTTCAAGCAACAGGTAAAGAAGAACTTTCAAATTATATGCGCCAATTCCAAACCGATATGCCAGGTGCCAGTTTTCAATATACCTCCACCGTTGATGAACACCATGGCCAATTACGTATTACTTGGAATATGTTGGATGGTGATAAAAATGTGGTTGGTATCGGTACTAGTTTTGGCCTAGTCGGTGACGATGGCCGCCTACAACGCATGACTGGTTTTTTTGGCGAACCAGGGGCGGAATCTTAAACTCATTTCATTCTCTTTTTGTTATTGCGCAACATCAGGGATCGGCTTGGTTAATTATTCAATTTACCTAGCCAGATCCCACGCCCCTTCCCTTCACTATCACCTACAGACACCCCATCATCATCCAGGTTATGATCCATGGATTATTCATCAACTACAGACTGCTTATGGGTCGTTACCGCGCACCGGTCCCCAAAGGACTGCCCTACATTACTAGTGAAGGGTATCAACAATTAGAGCAAGAACTCGATGCATTATGGCGCAAACGCGTAGATGTGACACAGGCACTGAGTGCCGCCGCAGCAGAGGGCGATCGATCTGAAAACGCTGAATACATCTATCGCAAAAAAGAGCTGGCTGGCATCGATCGCCGCATACGCTATTTGCAGAAACGCTTACCCGAACTCACCCAAGTAAATGCGCTGCCAGATAATCGAGACCAAGTCTATTTTGGTGCCTGGGTTTGTCTAGAAGATGAGCAAGACGCACAACGTCTTGTACGGATCGTTGGCGCCGATGAAATCAATATGGATAGTAGCTATATCAGTGTTGATGCCCCATTAGCCAAAGCCTTGCTCAAACAAAAAACCGCCGATACCATCACAGTTTGTGCGCCTGGAGGTGAGAACCAGTACCACATTTTGGCTATTTTTTATGGCGAAAAACCAAATTTTCCTTAAATATCAAATATTTAACAATAATCTTATTAAAAATAAAGTTACCTACCGCTTTGTCGATTCAACAATTAAGTATTCACGGAAGGTAAATTAACTATCCCCAAGGCAAACAAATTCCGCGATAATAAGGGGTCAACATTCCCTTACTATTTGCATTGCCCGAATTGAGAATAGCAACATGTCGAGTCAGCTCCATACACTTAAATCAGGCACCATGATTGAAAACTATCGCATTCAGCGAGTGTTGGGTGTGGGTGGCTTCGGCATTACTTATCAAGCACAAGATCTTAACCTCGACTGTGCTGTTGCGCTCAAAGAATACTTTCCCCATGGTCTCGCCGTGCGAGAAGAAAATAGTCTGCAAGTAGGACCAAAATCAGCCAAAGATAGCAAGATGTATGACTATGGCTTACAACGTTTCCTGGATGAAGCACGAACGCTCGCTCGATTTAAAAACCCCAACATTGTTCGCATTTCACGTTACATGGAAAAAAATGGCACAGCCTATATTGTCATGGATTATGAAGATGGGATTCCATTAAGCCACTATCTATTACGCTGTAAGAAATTAACCGAAATAGAAATTAAGAATGTGTTTCGCCCTATTTTACTAGGCCTAAAACTCGTTCATGATCAAGATTATCTACATCGCGACATTAAACCACCCAATATTTATCTTCGCAAAAAAGGCACCCCAGTACTATTGGACTTCGGGGCTGCGCGGCAGGCATTGAATGAACATGGCCAAACCGTCACCAGCATGGGTACTCATGGCTATGCCCCCATAGAGCAATTCACTACACAAGAACAGCAAGGACCTTGGTCTGATATCTATGCAGTGGGGGCGACTATTTATCATTGCATCAGTGGTAATTCACCTATGACCGCGCTGGATCGCATTTCCGCATTACAAAATGGTCGCAAGGATCCTATTACGTCAGCAAAAGCAGTTGGCAAAAATAAATACTCTAATGAGCTATTAGATTGTATCGATTGGATGCTTTCAGTACGTGCTGATGAACGACCACAATACATCAATGAAGTTATTGCCACTTTCACGATGACTGGCAATGAATCCAAAACCATTTTGACCGAAACTGATGTAGATTGGGATTCTGAGCTGATAGCCCAAGCAGAACGGCATTTAGCCAAATACTTAGGTCCATTGGCGTCTACTTTAGTCAAGCAAAGCATGAGTCAA
>CAZPAE010000496.1:0-2818 GCA_964584455.1 uncultured Thioalkalispiraceae bacterium | reverse complement strand
AGTGTTATCACCGGTATCGCGGGACTGCCGGCCAGAGAGACATTTAATTCTGTTGTTTTTTAATTTTTTGCAGCGTGTGTTTTTAGACGGTAAAAAACCAACCGGGCTGCCATTGCGTTCCCATTTGCCAGTAAAGATAGTCTCGATGAGTCCGCCGACTAGATTCAGTTTTACCTGTTTCTTTTTTTTCGGTTTAGCAACAGGTGTTTCTTTGACTGAGGGTTGTGGCAACAATGGGCGACTGGTTGTTTTCGATAGCGCCGCTAAGCGTTTTTTCGCTTGGTAGTAACCGCCACCGGCGGCCTTGCTATACCATTGTTTGGCGAGTTTAGTGTTGGTACGGATACCGGTTCCTTGTTCGTACATCAGGCCCAGAAAATATTGCGCTACAGATGCACCGGCATTGGCGGCATCTTGCAGATAACGGTAGGCTTTTTTGAAGTCTTGTTTAACGCCATTACCCTCAAGGTACATGAGACCTAGACGGGCCAGGGCATTTTCTTGATTCTTTTGGGCTGCACGTTCAAACCAATCGACGGCTTGGTCAACATTGGCTGTGGTGCCACGGCCTCGTTCATACATTCGGCCCACTTCATACATTGCCATGGCATTACCATTTTTTGCCTGTTTGAGTTGGGCCTGGAATCGTTCTACTAAAACCCAGTCGTCGCCACCACTGGCGAAACTAAGTGGTGTTGCTACCAAACAGATGAGCAGGCTAAGCACTTGCCATGTGCGTCCATTTTGCCGAATGCGCAGATGCATGAGTAAAACCCCATTATTGAGTCAAAAAAATAGCGATATAGTACATTTATCGGCCAAATTACTATTATTTTGAGTTTTTGTAAGGGTAATATTGCTCGGGGTTAGCGCTGCCAATACCCTGATTTTCCACCCGATTTTTCAGCTAATTGGATTTGGTCAAGTGTCATGCCCCGATCCATGGCTTTGCACATATCGTAAATCGTCAATAACGCCACCTGAACCGCTGTCAGCGCCTCCATTTCGACCCCTGTTTTACCCTCTGTTTCCACAATAGCTTGGCAGTGTACACAAGTAGAGGGCTTATCAATGTCGAAGTTCAGTTCAACGTGGGTCAGCATCAGAGGGTGGCATAGCGGAATTAAATCAGCTGTCTTTTTCGCGGCCATGATGCCGGCTAATCGGGCGATACCTAGCACATCCCCTTTCTTATGCCCGCCTTGTTCTATGAGTGACAAGGTTTCTGGCTGCATATGGATTTGGCCTTGGGCAATGGCGCGGCGGTGGGTGACATCTTTGGCGGCCACATCGACCATGTGGGCGTCGCCTTGTTGATTAAAATGGGTTAGTTTGCTCATGTTAAGAAGTATGGGACTTAAGGTAAAATACTAGTATAACAGGTCCCGAAATTAACCTACCTTAAGATTTACAAGAGAAAGATGAGTATTCAAGTTAAATTTTTTGCCAGCCTGCGTGAGCGGCTCAATTGTTCTGACAAAACGCTTAACGCGGCTACGGTGCAAACAGTGCAAGATGTGTGGCAACAAAGTACTGGGCTAACCGATATTTTGCCTAATACGCTGGCTGCCCGGAATATGGAGTATGTTGAGTATGATGCGCCTGTGGTAGATGGCGATGAAGTGGCTTTTTTCCCACCGGTGACAGGAGGTTAGTCATGCCTGTTTCGTTACATGCACAGCCCATTGAGCCTTGGCAATTAATTCAAGATTATCAGCAGTCACAAACCGCTTTACAAGGTAAGCATGGGGCCAGCGTCATTTTTATAGGCACAATGCGGGATTTTAATGAGTCCGATGATGTGAGCCATATGCATTTAGAACACTACCCTGGGATGACTGAAAACTATCTCAATAAAATTGCCCAACAGGCTATGGCTCAGTGGGATATCTTAGATGTATTCATTGCCCATCGTGTGGGGGAGGTAACGCCCAACCAGCCCATTGTTGTTGTTGCCGTTTGGTCTGCTCATCGTGCAGCTAGTTATGAGGCCAATCGGTTCTTAATGGAAGAGTTAAAAGCACGGGCACCGTTTTGGAAAAAAGAACGACTGACAGATGGTGACGATCGCTGGGTTACTCACAATACCCCAGGATAGGTGAGCGGCGTATTGCCGCATTACTGCTGTTGGGTAATAGACGTCGAGTTTTCAATCACGGTATGTTCGGTTGAAACCGCACATTCTTCAAATTGCATGGTTTGCAAATCCCCGAAAATGTAGGTGGGTGGTTTACCGATACCGCCGACGGTACCAGGATTCAACACCAGGGTTTTACCACCTTTAATATTTTCAACTTCTTCAATGGAGATGCAATGATCATGGCCACAGCAGACCAGGTCATAATCCCCTGTTAGCGCCATGGCTCTGGCGTAGTGAGGGTAATGTACTAAGAAGATGCGTTTGCCCGCGATATTGAGCACCGCATCTTGCCCATAGTAATTAATAATATCTGGAAACATGTTCATGACGTAATGCATGGCAACCAAATCACCGACATTGTTGCCATGAATCACATGCACCGGTAGGCCAATGGATGGTAAACAGCGCAGTGTAGTCGGGGCGACCACATCGCCACAGTGGAATACCACTTCTGCACCTTTGGCTTTAGCATCGTGTACTGCGGTGGCGAGCAGTGCACGGCTATCGTGGCTGTCTGAAACGATACAAACTTTCATAGGCTAGAAATAAGGTTTCTCTGGAGCTTCATCAAACCGCTTAACGGAGGCATTGATTTCTTTCTCAGCGCCGCTGGTATCACCCCAACCGGTCACTTTGACCCATTTGCCTTGCTCTAAATCTTTATAGTGTTCAAAGAAA
>CAZPAE010000495.1:0-2822 GCA_964584455.1 uncultured Thioalkalispiraceae bacterium | reverse complement strand
ATGTGGAGTCCGTACAGTGCAGAACCGGTGACCTGTACCTTGTGCAGACTGACTTCAATGTCGTCGCCCGTTGCATTTTCGGGCACATTGATTACGATGCCGCGCGTGGCGCTGTTGACGACAGAGAGCCTGCGTATGCTGATATCACCGGCTGTGTTGAAGACCAGGCTGCCATCGTCAGTGGTGGCGATCAGGTTCTCGTCCAGCACAAAACTGCCGGCTGCCGAACCGTCAATGACGGCATTATTGCCGATGAGCGTCAGGTCCTGATTGCCTGTGTATATAACAGGTTCCTGTAGAAAAATTTCGGCATTTTTTTCGAAAATTATTTTGTGAATGCTGCTGTCAGCGTTGGCGGCCGAAATTGCAGCCTGTAACGAAGCTTCATCATAAACTCTGTAATCGGCCAGAGCGGTGCCGGTGGACAGTGCGGCGAACAGCGCCGAGGTCAGTGCGGTGTATTTCATGGGTATCTCCGGAAAGTTAAGGTTGACCGCTCCGAACGATAATGATTGGGCATGACAGTGGTATTACTGCCATGTTTCATGATTGTGATGCTCACTTTCATAAAACAGTAACCGTATTTTCATAAGAAAGTAATGCAGCGGCCTGACAATCTCTACCGGTAAACACCTCACCGGGATTCGGTGAACGAACAATTCCTGCACGTAAACTTAATGAGGGCTGATTTAATGAAAACCAGACTGTCTGTTCTGGCCGGTGCAATGGCACTGACCATGGCCGGTGGCGCATTGGCTGAGGAGGCCAATGTGGTGCCATCCTATCAATCCAGCAATCCCTGGTACCTTGACGGGGTTGCAGCAATCAAACAGCGTCCTTCAACGAAAGGACACAGGAAAGCGAAAAATGTCATCCTGTTCGTGGGTGACGGTATGGGTGTATCAACGGTAACCGCCGCACGTATTCTCGAAGGACAGCTCAAGGGTATGTCGGGTGAAGAGAACAGGCTCAGCTTTGATATGTTCCCGTATACCGCCATGGCAAAAACCTATAATGTCGATGCGCAAACACCGGATTCCGCCGGCACCATGACCGCCATGATGACCGGTGTGAAAACAGATATCGGTGTCATTGGTGTTGATGAGCATGTCAACCGTGGCGAGTGTGAATCGACTTTTGGCCACGAGCTGGTGACAGCCCTGGACCTGGCCGAAATTGCCGGCAAGTCCACCGGTGTGATTGCAACAGCACGTATCACGCATGCGACACCTGCGGCCACCTATGCCAAGTCAGTAGACCGCAACTGGGAAGATATTTCCGATATGCCGGCTGACGCCGTAGAAGCCGGTTGCGTCGATATCGCCACTCAACTGGTCGAGTACGAAGCCATGCTCAAGGATCGTTTCCCCACAGCCGGTCGTGTCGATGGCATTGATGTCGCCATGGGTGGTGGTCGCCGTCACTTCCTGCCCAAGGATGCATCTTTCAACAGTCCGGATGCACGCAGTGCCGTGGAAGGCGATCGCACCGATGGCCGTGACCTGACGGCGGAATGGCAGGCAAGCTATCCGGAGGGTGTTTACGTCTATGACCAGGCCGGTTTCGATGCGATCGACCCTGAGTCGACCTCGAAAGTGCTGGGGCTGTTCAATGAGTCACACATGCAATATGAAGCTGATCGCGGCAACGATATCGCCGGTGAACCGTCACTGACAGAGATGACAGAGAAGGCGATACAGCTGCTCGATAACAACGACAAGGGCTACTTCCTGATGGTTGAATCCGGTCGTATTGACCATGGCCATCACGCCGGCAGTGCTTCTACGGCGTTGACGGATACCATTGAAATGGCCAGAGCCGTGCAGGCCGCTGTTGATTCAGCCGATATGGAGGATACCCTGATTCTGGTCACAGCAGACCATAGTCACGTGTTCACCATTGCCGGTTATCCGAAACGCGGCAACCCTATCCTGGGTAAAGTGGTCAGTGTCGGGGAGGATACACCTGAACTGGCGGCGGACAACCTCCCCTACACCACGTTGGGTTACATGAACGGCCGTGGCTTCCGTGATCTGGGAACTGAAACGGATGCCGATGCAACCTATGGCTTACCGATTACCGCAGGTCGCGTCGATCTGACGGCGGTTGATACCGAGGCCCCCGGTTTTCATCAGGAAGCACTGGTTCCGCGCGGATCGGAAACCCATGCCGGTGAAGACGTTGTGATCTACGGTAAAGGGCCGGGCGCGCAAATGGTCGGTGGTACCCAGGAGCAGAGTATTGTCTTCCATGTCATGAATGCAGCCGCAAAGCTGGAAAATAAGGCTGATAAAGCCTTACGTCGTGATCACCGTCATATGGAGCGTGATGATGACTGATACCGTCCTGCATACAGCAGACGGTAAGGTAAAGGCGGGGAACATTTTGTTCCCCGCTTTTTTATCGTTTGTCTATAGCGTCATATGTTTCGTGCCGCTTTCAGCACGGGCAGTGGAAGTCTGTGACAGTACCCCCGAATATGTCGGTGTTCGTTATGAGCAACAGGTACACGATCTGAATGCTGATACGACCACACGCCGTGTTATGGAGCTGTGGCGTGACGGTGAACGTGTCATGCACGTCTACCCGGAGCGGGGCCTGGCTGAACAATGGGAACGGCCTGACAAAGGGGCGCTGCACCTTACAACCTGGTTCGACGAAGATTCACAGGGTATTGAATATATGCCGGAGGATATCGGTTCCGCCGCAGATCCGCGCCGGTGGACTGAGAAGTGGCAATTGGTATCTGATAACGTGAGACGGACATTGAAAGCTGGGCAGGCGGTTGGATCCGGCTGTGAGCAAACAAGCGAGTTGACGAA
>CAZPAE010000494.1:0-2826 GCA_964584455.1 uncultured Thioalkalispiraceae bacterium | reverse complement strand
ATGACTAAAAAAAGAAATGATGGAGCAGATATTGTCAGATAAATCGCTTGAAGAAATCTTGCTTTTGTTTTTTTTGCATATAGCGCAAAAAGATAAAACCCAGCTCAAAACACTTAAGCAGCAAACCTGTTTTAGTGTGGAGCCGACACGCTGGTGTTTTACCTTGCCTGCTTTATTTCACTTTCTGCAACAACAGGACAGTATCTTCAACGAAATTGATTATAACCAATTTCGCCAGTTGCTCTTTAACAGTACGATAAATCAAACAATTAAAGCACATGGCGCAGAAATTATTATTATTGATAATCTGGCTAAAGTTGACGAATCCCATTATGCCCTCATTTGGCAAGCCTCTTAGTTTATTAGCATTGATAACAACACACTATTCTTCCCTTAAAAAATAGCTTGTCGACCTTAATTTGACTTTTAGAGGCGATATACTGATATAGAGGGAGAAACAATATGCGAATTTTATTAGTTGGTGATGTAATGGGAAGTGCTGGACGTAGCGCACTTGCATACTACCTGCCACAGCTTAAACAAGATTTACGCATTGATGTCACTATCGCTAACGGTGAAAATGCCGCACACGGGTGCGGCATTACTGAAAAAATCTGCGCTCAATTTTATGCGTGGGGTGTGGACTGCATCACCAGTGGTAACCATATTTGGGATCAGCGTGAAATTATTGATTATATTCAACATGATCCCAAGCTGCTTAGGCCCGCTAACTTTCCAGTCGACACCCCAGGCCAAGGGCTTTATATCCATACCCTTGCAGATGGTCGTCGTATTGCCATTATCAACTTGATGACTCGTTTATTTATGGCCCCATTGGATGATCCTTTTCATAGCATCGATGCAATGTTGAATCACTTAACGCTTGGTGAGCACTGCCAAGCTATTGTTGTCGACATCCATGGTGAGGCCACCAGTGAGAAAATGGCGTTTGCTCATTATCTCGATGGCCGTGTATCAGCGGTTATTGGCACCCATACCCACGTCCCCACTGCTGATGCACATTTACTACCAGGAAAAACTGCTTACATGACCGATGTGGGCATGACCGGTGATTACGATAGTGTCGTCGGGATACGTAAAGATCTGTCTATACAGCGCTTTGTTTCTAAAATGCCAAGCAATCATTTTGCCCCTGCTGAGCAAAACAAAATGTTGTGTGGTGTACTGATTACCAGTGATGATGCTACAGGTAAAGCTACGGCAATTGAACCTGTGCGCGTGGGTGATATCTTACCGCAAACCATGCCAACAATTTAGAAGACTAGCTATCTTAATTTAACCCATGCTTGCAAAGCTTGTTCAACAGCAACCAATGTTGCTTTGGGATCCGCTTCAAACTGGGCCCGCACAATCGCACCATCCACCACTAAGGCAATCGCTTCGGCGAGATGGGTTTGTGTTTTTGGTAACAGGCGTGCAATGGCCTTGGTCATATCTTGTTTGTGTTCACGGGTAATTTGCGCGATGCCTGGCAAGAGACCATTCAACTCTCCCAAGCTATTGATAAACGCACAACCGCGAAAATTTTTATCGTTAAACCATTGTGCCAATGTCGGCACCAATGCATCAATGTTGGCACCATGATGTTGTAATGTTGATTCAAACCAAGCCATCCAACGTTGATGCCGATAATTTAAAAATTCCCGAATCAGATCATTTTTGCTGGGAAAGTGACGGTAAAACGTGACCTTAGCTACTTTTGATTCGGCAATGACCCGGTCAATGCCGGTTGCCCGAACACCATCACGATAAAACAACGTGTGCGCAGTCAGCAAAATCCGTTCTCGTGCAGAAGCATTTTTGGGAATGACGGCTGTACTTAAATTCATTTTGTCATTGTAGACAAGTCTGTCTACATTGGATAGACTTTTGTGTAGACAGACCTGTCTACACCTAAATGATGGAGTGAATAATGGAAACCAAACCCCCGCTTCCCCCTTTTACCGAAGATACCGCCAGCCAAAAAGTCCGCTTAGCTGAAGACGCCTGGAATACACGCGATCCGGATCGGGTCGTCTTGGTCTATACCGAAGATACCCGTTGGCGTAATCGCGCGGAATTTCCTGTCGGCCGCGATCAAGTACGTGAGTTTTTACAACGCAAGTGGGCTCGCGAATTGGACTATCGCCTAATCAAAGAACTGTGGGGATACACCGATAACCGCATTGCAGTGCGATTTGCCTATGAGTGGCACGATGACTCAGGTCAGTGGTTTCGTTCTTATGGCAATGAAAACTGGGAGTTCAACGAACACGGTTTCATGATGCGTCGTTTTGCCAGTATTAATGATCTGCCCATTGCAGAATCGGAGCGCAAATATTTCTGGCCACTAGGCAGACGCCCGGATGATCACCCTAGTTTAAGCGAGCTAGGCTTGTAGTTTATTTGATCAGTTCCTACCGCTTACATTGCGGTAGGCTGCTCAAACTCCCGCCAATAGTTTTTCATCCAATATTGCGAATATTAACGGTCATCCATATAAAGTCATATTAATCAATTAGTTAAAGTATAAACCGCAAACTGTCATTAATCCCGACTATTCCACTTGGGCTATAAAATATTTTTTGTTAGGCATTGATCTAGCCTTATGCCATACCTACAATATTAGTAATTTATAAATAGCTTAAATTAACTGGAGGTTCTCATGTCAGGACTCATTACTAACTTTCCGTACGATGGTGTGGTCACAATCAACCGCGTTATTCTCAAACCGGAATACAGCATGGATGACCTACAAGAACGCGTTGCTTTCTTATGTGAAAATGTGAAAACGTATCACTCTGAAACCGGCTTTATCGGTGGTTT
>CAZPAE010000493.1:0-2827 GCA_964584455.1 uncultured Thioalkalispiraceae bacterium | reverse complement strand
GGTTTTAATGATTGTCGCATTGGTTATTTGGTTTAATGATAGTGTAGATCTCGGTGGTCGCCGTATCATTAAAAAAGATGAACAAACCACATCCTCTTTGCCGAGTATTGATGAGGTAGAACCATCAGAATTAGATGAGCTCCAAACTGTCGAGGAAGCGAATACCGCATCAGCTCAGGCAGCACCCCAGGTCAGTGAGCCGATTGTGGTACAGCGTCCTGAACAACGTTCTGCTTTATCGCAAGTACCTGCTGCTACAGAAACAGCGCAGACACCACCACCGGTTCAGGAAACAGTAGCATCCGGTAATTTACGGTTAGTATTTAATGCAGATTCATGGACAGAAGTAAAAGATACCAATGAACAAATACATATTTATCGGTTAGTAAAACAAGGTGCCGAAATTATCATAGACGGTGTTGCCCCTTATCGGATATTACTGGGCAATGCAACGGCAGTGAATGTTTTTTATAAGGGTGAGCCTTTTGACCATACGCGTTTCCATCGTAACAATACAGCTTATTTTTCGATTGGAAAGTCATAATTAAAACATAATTTAAGTTAAGTGTAATTCCCGTGTCTAAATCTATACAAGCAATTCGTGGGATGAATGATATTCTTCCCGGTGATAGTCCTCGGTGGCAATTCGTTGAGTCGACCTTCGCAACCATCATGCGCATGTACGATTATCAGGAAATTCGTATGCCACTGGTCGAAATGACGGATCTTTTTAAACGCTCTATTGGTGAAGTCACCGATATCGTTGAAAAAGAGATGTATACGTTCGCTGATCGCAATGGTGATAGTTTAACGCTACGTCCTGAAGGTACCGCAAGCTGTGTTCGGGCCGGTATCCAAAATGGTCTACTTCACAATCAAACACAAAAGCTTTGGTATGGCGGACCGATGTTTCGCCATGAACGACCACAAAAAGGGCGTTACCGACAGTTTCATCAAATGGGGGTAGAGATATTTGGTTTACAAGGCCCCGATATTGATGCTGAACTTATTGCCCTGACTGCACGTTTATGGAAGATGTTGGGCATTGAACGTAAAGTCACATTAGAGTTGAATTCCTTGGGTTCGAATGAGGCGCGGGCACATTATCGAGATAAGCTAGTTGAGTATTTTCGTGGCCGAATGGATGAGTTAGATGATGATTCCAAACGCCGTTTAGAAACCAATCCGCTACGTATTCTCGATAGTAAGAACCCGAGCATGCAGTCAGTCGTCAGTGATGCGCCAAAGCTAGCCGATTGGTTAGATGATGAGTCGGCACAGCACTTTGCCCAACTATGTGGATTCTTAGATGATCTGGCTATCCCTTATCGCGTTAATCCTTGTTTAGTGCGGGGCCTGGATTACTATAATCGAACCGTTTTTGAGTGGGTAACGGACCAATTAGGTGCCCAGGGTACGGTTTGTGCTGGGGGCCGTTATGATGGCTTAGTCGCACAATTAGGCGGTCAAATGACCCCGGCGGTTGGGTTTGCACTGGGTATGGAGCGTTTAATTGCACTATTGGACGAGGAATTTGTCACAAAATTTGCCCCTTTGCCACATGCTTATTTTATAATGCTCGGCACCGAATCGGTCCAAAAAGGTCGACAATTAGCCGAACAGTTACGTGACACGGTGCCAGGCCTTCGGCTACATGTGCAAGCCGGTGAGGGCAGCATGAAAAGCCGCATGAAGCGGGCAGACAAAAGCCAAGCAGAGTTGGTATTGATTCTTGGTGAAGATGAATTAAAAGCAAATGTTGTCGTAATTAAACATTTGCGTGATCACAATAGTCAGCAGCAAACCATTGCCTTAGACGATTTGGCAAACTGGCTAACAAAATATATTGCAGAGCAAGAATAATGGGTGTGGAATTATGAATGACCATTTAACAGAAGACGAACAAGTCGAAGCATTCAAAAAGTGGTGGAAAGAAAACGGTATTGCCGTGGTTTTAGGTGTGGTACTTGGTTTAGGCGGTGTCATTGGTTTTTGGCAATGGCAATCGCATACAGAACAAAAACAACTGGCTGCCTCTGATACGTATGTGCTGTTTAACGATGCAGTATTAGCAAAAGATACGGCTAAAATACAATCTCACTATAAAGAACTAACAGAGAAGTATGACGGTACTTCATATGCCACACTGGCGGCATTATTGTTAGCAAAACAACAGGTAGATGAAAATAACTTAGCACAAGCAGTAAGTTACTTAGAGTCAGCCTTAGAGCATGCCAGCTATGAAGGGCTTGCCCATATTGCACGTTTACGCTTAGCGCGCATTTATTTAGTTCAAGAGAAATATGATATGGCTGAGGCATTAGTGGGGCAGGTAAAGTCTGAGACATTAGCTGCTGAGTATGCTGAGCTGAAAGGTGATATCCACCGCCATCGTGGTAATACGGCACAAGCGCGGGAGTCTTATCAACTTGCTTTAACCTCAACGATCTTAACAGGTAAAAGTCGAGAATATGTTGAGATGAAATTAAATAGCTTAGGTCCGCAGGCGGCGACTACTGCTACGGATTCAGCTTCTTCATCAGAGCAAGCACAATAGGATTAAGTAAATGCGTAGTATTGTTGTTATTGCTTTTATCGTTACCCTATTAGGGTGTTCCACTTCACCATCACCTATTCTGCCACCCAAGCAGCTTGAAGCAGTACAGAATGCGTTTGTCATTAATAGAACATGGACAACGAGTATCGGTGATGGCGCGAGTGATAAATATTTGCGGCTCAAACCGGTATTAGCAGACGGTATTTTATATAGTGTTGATCATTTAGGGACAGTGCGTGCCTTTGATGTGAAGCGCCGTGATGTGATCTG
>CAZPAE010000492.1:0-2832 GCA_964584455.1 uncultured Thioalkalispiraceae bacterium | reverse complement strand
GGTAACGCCATCAACAATAATTTGACCATCAATTTCTGGTGCATCTGCATAACTACGACCAATCACTGTCCCATCTTGTTCAACATGATCGATAATCACGGGTTCAGTTTGCCCGATACGTTGCTTAAGCTTATTGGCACTAATGATGGCTTGTCGCTCCATGAATAAAGCTTGGCGCTCTTGTTTTATCTCTTCGGCAACCGGCTCGGCCAAGCTGTTAGCGGTGGCCCCGTCTACTGCGGAGTAGGTAAAGCAACCTACCCGATCTAATTGTGCTTCATCAATAAAATCCAATAACTCATTAAAATCTTGCTCGGTCTCACCAGGGAAGCCAACAATAAAAGTAGAACGAATGGCGAGCTCTGGGCATATTTCACGCCATTTCGCTAAACGGCGTAACACATTTTCACTGTTGGCTGGGCGCTTCATACTTTTTAAGATACGTTGGCTCGCATGCTGAAAAGGAATATCCAGATAAGGCAATAGTTTACCTTGTGCCATAAGTGGAATCACTTCATCCACATGGGGGTAAGGATAAACATAATGTAATCGTACCCAGATACCCAGTTCTGCTAAGGCTTGGGTTAATTCCGTCATGCGGGTTTTAATTGGCCGACCTTGCCAGAAGCCAGTACGATACTTGATATCAACACCATAAGCACTGGTATCTTGAGAAATCACTAATAGCTCTTTGACGCCCGCATTAGCCAGGTTTTCGGCCTCTTGCATTACTTCACCAATGGGTCGACTTACTAAGTCGCCACGTAAGGCCGGAATAATGCAAAACGTACAGCGATGATTACAGCCTTCAGAAATTTTGAGATAGGCATAATGTTGTGGTGTGAGCTTAATACCTTGGGCGGGGATTAAGTCAGTAAAGGGATCATGCGGTTTGGGTAAATGTTGGTGTACAGCCTGCATAACTTCTTGTAAAGCATGAGGGCCGGTAACCGCTAATACATCAGGATATGTTTGTTTAACAATATCCCCTTTTGCACCTAAACAGCCGGTGACGATCACTTTGCCGTTTTCATTCAGTGCTTCACCAATCGATTCTAGTGACTCGTCAATGGCGTCATCAATAAAGCCACAAGTATTAATCACCACTAAATCCGCAGCTTGATATTGGGCAGCTAAATCATAACCTTCAGCGCGTAACTGGGTAATAATTTGTTCCGAGTCAACCAGGGCTTTGGGGCAGCCTAAGCTAACAAAGCCAACTTTGGGGGATGTATTGGACATAATAGAATCTAACTGTGAATAACGTATACTATTATATACGATACACAGCGCGGAACCTATGTGTGATTTTAGTCACTTATTGATTCCAATAGCGATTTGGTGGCTTGCTGGATAGCTTTGATACGCAACTGTTGTAACTCATTGGCAATCGCTTGGCCTTTTAAGCCTCGCGCCACAATTGCCTGTACATCAACACCCTGTGCGGCAGCATGGGCTTGCTGAAAAAGCGCAGGTTGAATCATTTGCCGATCCTCATAACCGGGGCGACCGCGCGCATCTGCTTCACAGGCTAATAGGAACATGTTTAAACGCTCTGGGCGGCGGAAACTATCTAGTTTTTGCAATAGCTTTAATACCGTATTGGCACGTAATTCTTTAGCACGATGAAAGTGTAAATGGTAACGTGACACTAACTCGGCAAGCTCACGGTAATCCCGTGGTACCCGTAACCGTTCACATAATGCAGTCACTAACGGTACACCCCGTTCCTCGTGGTTGTGGTGTTTAGGCCATTCTTCTTTCGGTGTAATCCCTTTACCTAAATCATGTGTCAGCGCGGCGAAGCGCACACAGGTATCGTCAGAAAGTCGAGCTGCTTGGGTTAATACCATCATCGTGTGAATGCCCGTATCCACTTCCGGATGATGCTCTTTGGGTTGCGGCACACCAAACAAACGATCAATCTCAGGGAAAATCCGGGCTAGCGCACCGCAACTGCGCAATACTTCAAAATAGCGAGCTGGTGCTGCCTCACCTAAAGCGCGTACTGTTTCTTGCCAGACTCGCTCGGAAACAAGCGCATCCACTTCACCGCTATCCACCATACTGCGCATTAATTCTTGTGTTTCATCAGCGATTTCAAAGCCTAATTCAGCAAATCGTGCGGCAAACCGCGCAACACGTAAAATACGTACTGGATCCTCAGCAAAAGCCGGTGACACATGGCGCAAAACACGGTTCTCAAGATCATGTTGGCCATTAAAAGGATCAATCAATTGACCGTCCTCATCCTCGGCGATGGCATTAATGGTTAAGTCACGACGCAATAGGTCCTGCTCTAAGGTCACATCCTCATCAGCATGAAACACAAAGCCGCTATAGCCGGGCGCGGTTTTACGCTCAGTACGAGCCAAAGCATATTCTTCTTTAGTTTGCGGGTGCAAAAATACCGGGAAATCCTTGCCAACAGACTGAAACCCCTGTTCCTGCATCATTTCAGGGGTCGAGCCAACCACAACCCAGTCACGATCTTTGATAGGTTGTTGCAACAAAGCGTCACGTACGCAGCCACCAACACGATATATTTTCATGAGTCTATTGTAACGATACTTATATTAAATAACCAAGAGAGTTAAACCATTTTGATATAGATGTAGGACGTACAGGGGACGGGTTTTTTCTGTTATTGCGAGTGGTTTGTTTCACTTTTCGCCCGCCGTTCTTTTTTCTTCTCTGTTTGCCACTATCGTGGGTGAAGGTTCTTTTCTTTGCTTGTCCAAACGTGCTCCGCATTGTTCTTCTCTGTTTGCCACTACCGTGGCAAAGGTACTTTCTTTGTACTGACAAAGAAAGTACCCAAAGAAAACGCCT
>CAZPAE010000491.1:0-2837 GCA_964584455.1 uncultured Thioalkalispiraceae bacterium | reverse complement strand
AATGAATGCCCCCCTGTCCCTGGCCTTATTACGCCATTACGATGAGTTTGCGCAGTTTCACGAGGACTGCGCTTTTTTCTGCGATGCGTTAATAGGTTTGGTTAATCACCATGAAATTCTGGACCCCAATACAATACACGGTTTAGAACACTATACACACTGGTTAAAAAGCCGTGCCCAACAGCTCAAAGACGATCTAAAACAGATCCGCGAGCTAGGGGAGGGGGGTGATATGTAACAAGACTAATTCCCCCCCTCTTAAATACATCCATTTTAAAAACGGAGATAGCATAACGCCCCTGTTTTATAAATTTTGCCAACCTATGGAGGTAAACCCATGCGTTATGGTTATTTCAAGTAAACGCAAAGCATATTAATGCATCCTTATCAAGGAGTAACTTATTGATCCATTAAACATAATTAAAACGCTAACCAAACCCGACTATATTCCCTGGTGTTGCATTTGAGATATTTAATCAACAAACTGTAAAATATTGGTGGAATGGAAAACAAAAACCATCTGCACAAAAGTTCGTGTTACGATTTGAATTTAGTCTGGATAATTATAGTTATGAGCCAACATCATGATACTTGATTGGATTGATAGAAAAAGGCGGTATTTCTGGGGCGCTGTTGGGATGTGCGTAATTAGTTTTTTGTTGTTAATGATTCCGCTTAAAGAAAAGGGAGCAATCAATCTTACTAACGTTGCTGGAACTGAGAAATACCTAAAGCACGTAGAGCATGGTACAAATTTGTACTGGTAATTTGGACATTTTTTTTAATTGTAGCCTTTGTTCACCTAGGAGAATTAATATTACATATTGGACTCAAAGCCTCATAACAAGTCGTTCAAGTCCGTGGACGCTAAAATCGCTACACGATTTTTTAGCGCCACTTAACTCGAACGTTAGATTCAAGGAGAAACATGGAGTTTATAACCAAATTTAATCAGTTCATGCAAAATGCTATCCCATACATATTTTCTATATATGCATTGCTGATAATTTCTCTGCTCGTCCTAACAATAAAAAATTACAGAAAAAGAAAGGTATCTGAATCTAAGTTTAAAGTTGCAATCCAAAAAATTTTAGACTCAGAAGATGAAAGCATTACATACAAAACAGCGCTAAGGATCGGAAAGGGTGTTTCTCTGAAGGACTTTCAAGTGCATATCGCCATGTCAGAAATTTACACTGATTTTGCAGGGAGTGAAAAGTCAAAAAAAATCGAAAGTATTCTAGATGATATTGAAAAAATCGATCCATACAAATCTCTACCCGATGACTTAAAGCCAGCACTGTTGCAGGTTGAAAAACAGCTTGACTCAGTAAATAAAGAGTCATCTCCGCTACTTATCCAACCTATCAAAAGTCATTTGGCAAAGTATTCTGAATTGATTGATGAAAGGGACTCTCTCAAAAAAAAGAGTCTGAGAAACACTCAAATCACTGTTGTCAGCACCGTTGTTGGTATATTTGGTTTACTTGGCACGATAACATCTCCAAGTATTTCAGATATAGATGCTCTTCTAGAGAAAAATCTGAGTAGACAAATAGAGCAGTCCGAAAAAGAGTCTAACAAGTCAATCCAGCCCTAGAAAAAGGTGAGTACTATGGAACTGATCTTGGTGACTACGTAGGTATTAAAAAGTTAGAAACTGAGTGGTTTAAAGATCCAATGGACTCAAAGCAAACGCGCTTTACTAACACGGCTCTTGCTGCTTTTCTAATAATGGTTTTAGGCTTTGCTCTAGTGAGTATCGTCACGGTATTTAAATGGCTAACTTAGTCACACAGCAAGCACATTAAAAAGCTCGGGCTGTTTATGTGAGTATTATGTGTTTAAGTGAATTTTAGCGTGAAAGCAAGTTTTATGAATGATGAAAACAATCCATACAAGCCAACATTGTTAGGCGATGAAACTGCTGAAAGTGTAAGTGCAGAAAAGAAAAAACATGAGCTGAAGGACAAAAGAATTTTTATCTCTGGTATTGGTTTATTGTTTTTACATTTACTTTTATCTCTATTCAGTTCAATCCTATCTGGGACAATATGGGGAAATTATGGGAACTGGCAAACATGCGGTGACTATTATGAATGTATTCAGGCAGAACAGGCGTTTTTAGAAAGTATTTATTTCTACGACCTTCGGTCGCTAGTTTTCGGGCTTATTACTTTCTTAGTATTATATTTTGTTTATCGGAACTACTATGAAAAACTATTAAAGGGCGTAATTATTTCGTCTACACTAGGGTTAATTTGGTTTCCGGTTCTGTGGCTACATTTTGGTTATTTTAAGCCCTATACGATTGATATTTTTATTGTGAGTCTTGTTAGTAGTGCTTTATCGTATTATTTTATATGGAAAAAACACATAACAAGGCATCTAAATTGACGCTTAACGCACAACTCGGTTTAAACGTTATCGGTATAAATAATGTTAATTGAATTAGCACAAAATAAGTTTGCACGTAAAGTACTATACTTAGCTGCTATTTCACTTGTTATCTCACTTATTGCTACAGTTACTTGCGATGGACCAATAGACCAAATATTCATGAACTGGCGAGATAAAACAAGTTGCTTGACCACTCCTGGTTGTATCGTTGGAATTGGGTATGGCGAGGGAACAGCTTTAGTTGCTGCATTGTCATCAATATTTTTAGTTTTTGTTGCAGTTATTTATGGTGTAGTTTTATTTATAAAGAAAGTTAAAAAGGGTAGAAGCTGTAGAAACTAAACTATAAAGATATACCATAAGTAAGATATAAAATATGTCGAAATTTGAAGAACTTAGTACTTCTGAGAAAATTTTCTTAGCCCAGGAGCTCTGGG
>CAZPAE010000490.1:0-2837 GCA_964584455.1 uncultured Thioalkalispiraceae bacterium | reverse complement strand
ATGTATTAAAAGACTTCTCACCAGAAGCCACGTTCTCTGTTAACAATGTCATCAAGAATGATGGTAGTGAAATCGGGGTTAAATTAAAGTTTGATGAATTCAAATCCTTTAATCCTGAAAATGTCGCCAGACAAGTACCAGAGCTAGATAACCTGCTAGCCATGCGTAACTTACTAAAAGATTTGAAATCCAATCTTTTAGATAACGGCAAGTTTCGCCGCGAGTTAGAGCGCATCATTAAAAACCAACCAGAACTAGAAGGTCTCAAAGCAGAGCTTGATAAATTAGCGCCCAAAGAAGACATGAGCGCCAAAGCCGCGGCAGATCTTTCTGACTCTGAATAAATCACGGATTAACTAGCTAGGGGAGAAACACAATGGCTACTCAAGAACATGCAAGTGCGGAGCAATCTGTTGTTGAAGAACAAGATGGCAACGTTTATGAAAGGTTATGTGGTTTAGTTGATATTAAGCCGGTTACCGATTCGGTTACCTATGATGATTTTAGTGATGTCAACGCCATGGCAGACACCTCATTGAATGAGCGTTTAACGGCGGCATTACAAGTCTTCCTCGAAGTCATGGAAGATAATACAGCCAATGTCGATAAGATTGATAAAGTCTTATTAGATGAATACATTGCCAAAATCGACATGACATTAAGCCAACAGCTGGATGAGATCATGCATCATGATCGTTTCCAGTCCATCGAATCAGCTTGGCGCAGTCTGAAATACTTAGTGGAACGCACCGACTTTAAAGCCAATGTACGCATTGAAATGTTAGATGTGACCAAGGATGATTTGCGTGAAGACTTTGAAGATGCACCTGATACCACCCAGTCAGGCCTATATAAACATATCTATGTGCAAGAATATGACACCCCAGGTGGTGATCCGGTTTCTGCCGTCGTGTCTAATTATGAATTTGATGCCAGCGCACAAGATATCAACCTACTAACAGAAGTATCACGTGTTGCCTCGGCAACCCATTGTCCTTTCTTAGGTTCAGTGGGTCACAGCTTCTTTAAGAAAGGCGATATTAACGAATTACCAAAAGTACACGACCTTGAAAACTACATGGACCGTGCTGAGTATATTCGTTGGCGTACCTTCCGTGAGTCCGAAGATGCACGCTATATCGGTTTAACCTTACCGCGTTTCTTATTGCGCCTACCTTATGGCAAGGAAAACAACCCGGTTCGCGCCTTTAACTATGAAGAAGAAGTGAACGAAGAAGATAGCACCAAGTACTTATGGGGTAATGCAACCTTTGCATTTGCCGCCAACATGGCGAAAAGCTTCAAAGAGAATGGTTGGTGCGTCAATATCCGAGGGCCAGAGTCCGGCGGTAAAGTGGAAAACTTACCTATTCATCTATATGACGCAGGTAAAGGCTTACAAAGCAAAATCCCGACCGAGATTATCATCCCAGAAACCCGTGAGCTGGAATTTGCCGAGTTGGGCTTTATTCCGCTGAGCTATTACAAAAACAGCGATTATGCTTGTTTCTTCTCAGCAAACTCAGCACAGCGACCACCGGAGTATGATACTGCAGAGGCCACGGCCAATAGCCGCATCAATGCCCGTTTGCCGTATATTTTCTTAGTGTCACGTTTAGCCCATTACTTAAAAGTCATCCAGCGGGAAAACATTGGTTCAAGCAAGAGTCGTAAAGTTCTTGAACAAGAACTCAATGATTGGGTGCAAACACTCGTAACTAAAATGAACGATCCTGATCCTGAACTCATTGCAACACACCCACTACGTAACGGCAGTGTGGAAGTCAAAGAGATTCCAGAGAATCCAGGGTTCTACAGTGTTAACTTATTCGTTATGCCACATTTCCAAATTGAAGGTGTGGATGTGAAGTTATCACTCGTTGCACAAATGCCAACAGAAAAATAGTTGGCTGAACAAATCGATGCGCAAGGAGGCGCTACGATAATTGGGGGGTATTTAATGCAGCTTAATTATCGTTAAAGATGCAGCATGCGAGGATGTGTGTGCTGTCGACCGGGAGAACATCTTGCTGGTTCGAACGGTTAGTTGGTTTGGGTGCCGGTAAAAGGTATTTGAATCATAGACTTTAATAATTGGACATTAACTTAAGGAGTAATACCTATGCCAATTCCAGCATATATGAGCATCACTGATGATCAAGGAAATACAATTGAAGGTTCTGTAACCATTGACGGTCGTGAAGGAACTTGTGAAGTCGTTGAGTTCGATCACGAAGTACGTATGCCAATCGATTCTGACGATGGCAAAATCACTGGTACACGTAAACACGAGCCTTTTGTATTTACTAAAGCCTATGACGCGGCCTCACCATACCTGTATAAAGCAGTGACCAATGGTCAAACTCTTAAAGAGATTACCGTTATTTGGTACAAGATCGATGATACAGGTTCAGAGCGTGAATATTTCCGTCACACTTTAAATGACGTAAAAATCACCTCTATTAAGCCTAAGATGCATAACGTGAAAGATCTAGACAAAGAGCGTTATCCACATCTGGAAACCATTAGTTGCAAGTACGGTAAGATCAAATGGACTTACGCTGACGGCAACATTGAGTTTTCAGACTCTTGGGTTGAAAACCGCTAAGCAAGAACGGGGTATGCGCTTTGCGCATACCCTATTTTTTTAAACAGTAAGCACACGATTATGCAACACGCATTATTTGAAGTATTAACAGGGCAATATTCTAACGGCATGTCTATAGAGCCAGTGGCCAATGCCCGTGATGTGCAATACAGCATCATGGACCATCTCACTCGCCTATTAAATGCACGCCAAGGCTCCATCGTGCACGACCCAGAATATAGGCCTACCG
>CAZPAE010000489.1:0-2844 GCA_964584455.1 uncultured Thioalkalispiraceae bacterium | reverse complement strand
GTACACCGCCCATGTCTTTAATACCACCAAGACTACGTTCTAACTTTTCCATTTCTCGGCGCAAGGTCAACGCTTCTTTCTTGGTTAGCTTTTCAAACGATCCATCTTCACTCATGGTTTCTAGCTCTTTGAGTCGACGAATCGATTGCTTCACGGTTTTCCAGTTGGTGAGCATGCCACCTAACCAACGATGGTTCACATAGGGCATGCCGCAACGTTGCGCTTCTTCTTTCACAACATCTTGTGCAGAACGTTTGGTACCAACAAACAGAATCAAACCACGGTTTGATGCCATGGAACTGATGAAGTTAACCGCGTCTTGGTATAAAGGTAATGATTTTTCAAGATTGATGATATGAATCTTGTTACGGTCACCAAAAATGAATGGTGCCATCTTAGGGTTCCAGAATCGGGTCTGGTGGCCGAAATGCACGCCAGCCTCAAGCATCTGGCGCATGCTTACGTCAGTCATATTTTACTCCTGGGTTGAGCCTCCACATACCCCATCTGCCAACCCTTCTGGGCACCCCGGCTGATGTGTCGGTATGTGTGCGGATTTATCCGTTTGGACCACAATTGGCCCCAACGGGCGATTTAAGTTTGCTAATATTGCGCGCGCTTTATACCATAAACACCCTAGGGCAAACAATAAAACCCTCTGATATTTAGGAAATTTCTTAATTTTAGGCCAGTCTTGAAGGCTTTTGGCCCCACCAAATGAAGGTTGTATGGCAGTTACAATAAAAACCCCCGAAGAAGTCGAAAAAATGCGTGTTGCTGGTCGCCTAGCGGCAGAGGTATTGGGCATGATTGAACCCCATGTGCAAGCCGGCATCACCACTGCTGAGCTCGATAAAATTTGTCACGATTATATCGTTGAAAAGCAAGATGCTATCCCTGCTCCGCTCAATTATCACAATTTTCCCAAATCGGTGTGTACCTCGATTAACCATGTGGTTTGCCATGGTATTCCCAATGAAAAACGCCTCAAAAACGGCGATATGATCAATATCGATGTCACTGTCATCAAGGATGGCTACCACGGTGATACCAGCAAAATCTTTTTTGTTGGCCAGCCTAGTATTCAAGCCAAACGTTTAGCGCAAACCACTTACGAAGCCATGAAATTAGGCATTGAAATGGTTCGCCCCGGTATTCGTTTGGGGGATATTGGCGCTGCTATTCAGCGTTTTGCCGAATCACATAATTACTCGGTAGTCCGCGAATTTTGTGGTCACGGTATTGGCAAAGAATTCCATGAAGAACCCCAAGTACTGCACTACGGCTCACCAGGGACAGGACTAACCTTAGAGCCAGGCATGACCTTTACTATTGAACCCATGATTAACGTCGGTAAGCGACACGTGAAAATCTTGAAAGACGGTTGGACCGTAGTAACGAAAGATCGCAGCCTTTCAGCACAATGGGAACACACTATTTTGGTAACAGAAACAGGATTTGACGTTCTTACCGTCCGCCCTGAGGAAAGGTTCTAAATGTCAGCACGGCTGGATCGAGAATTATTCGATCATCAACAGTTTCAATCAGCGTTAACGAATCAGCCCAATCAACCCATCCAGGTTTTTCGCGAAACGCTAAACCAAGCGAAACAGGTACTTGAGTCGCGTTTTTATGCAGGTCGTAGTGCAACGGAGTTAGTTCGCCAACGCGCACTGGTGGTTGATGAGGTGTTACAACATGCCTGGCAACAGTTTTTCAAACCCCATGATCCTGATATTGCGTTAATCGCCGTCGGTGGTTACGGACGCGGTGAGTTACATCCTCATTCTGATATCGATTTACAGATTCTATTACGTAAAACCGACAAACCTTACAAAGAAGCTATCATTGGCTTTACTACCTTTTTATGGGATATCGGTTTACAGGTCGGCCACAGTGTACGCACCTTAAAGGAATGTGTACGAGAAGCGAAAAAAGACATTACCGTCGCCACAAACCTACAGGAAGTTCGCCTTATCTATGGCGCTGAAGCACTATTAGAAGAACAAAATAAACTAACCAGTCCGAAGAAAATCTGGCCCAGCAATAAATTCTTTGAAGCTAAATGGAAAGAACAACAAGCTCGCCACTTAAAATTCAACGATACCGCTTACAACCTTGAGCCTAACATCAAGGAAGGTCCCGGCGGATTACGTGACATTCAAATGATCGGCTGGGTAGCAAAACGGCACTTCAATGCCAACACCTTACACGACTTAGTGACACACGATTTTTTAACCGAACAAGAATACAAAACCTTACACGAGGGCCAAGCCCTTTTATGGCAAATTCGGTTTGGCTTACACGTTATTACAGATCGGTGTGAAGATAGACTGCTTATTGAACATCAACGTGACCTTGCCAAACAATTTGGTTATCACGATGATAAAAAAAGTCTCGCAGTAGAAAAATTCATGAAGCAATATTACCGCACGGTGATGGAACTCAGCCGCCTTAATGAAATGTTGTTACAACTTTTTCAAGAAGAGTTGTTATATCAAAAATCGAAAACCAAAATCATCAGTATCAACAACCGATTCCAATCACGTAACGGTTTTTTAGAAGCAAAAAATGACTTGGTATTTCGGCATTACCCTTTCGCATTACTAGAAGTGTTTCTCATCATGACGCAGAACCCAAGGGTGTACGCGCCAACACCATTAGAATGATGCGTCACCATCGTTTTCTCATCGATGCTAAGTTTCGTGATGATATACGCAGTCGTAGCTTGTTTATGGAAATCTTACGCCAACCCTATGGCGTCACGCATGAACTTCGTCGCATGAATCGCTATGGTATCTTAGCCGCATACATGCCCGTGTTTGGTAATATTGTTGGCCAAAT
>CAZPAE010000488.1:0-2847 GCA_964584455.1 uncultured Thioalkalispiraceae bacterium | reverse complement strand
TTTCATTTTTACTTTAGACATTACAAATAATAGGAGAATTGCGTTGTAAAGTATTGTGACATTATATTGCGATCTTGATCACAATTTTGTTTAATCGTTCTAAGCCTGACACTTATATATATGTTCCCCAAAAATAAAACCATGAAGGGAGAGAGGATATGCTGAGGTTTTCGCGCATAAAGCAACAACAAATAAAACGTCGTACAGGAGGGTATGCCTGGCTAACGATGTTTGCACTACAAACCATTCCTCTTACCCTCCAAGCCGATAATATTATTATCAACCCAGACCAACAAATCATTATCAATGATAGTCACGGGCAAAGACCCGTTATCGGTGTACAGGGTTCACGTGGACCAGACATTATTATTAATCGCGGTGTCATTGACATTAACATTAGCCCGCTTAGTGAAACACTTTCTTTTGATACTTATTCCAATCGTCATTCAACTAATCCGGAATACACTAACTTAACCGACTGGTACTTAGGTATCTCGGCTTTGCCTCATGCAATAGGTATTGATGGTGATCGCAACACGGATGATATTGAGCAAGCGAATCAACTTAACGTTACAGTACAGTCTGAATTAAATGAGCCCACTGGTTTAGCGCAAAGTAAAGCTATCGGTATTGAAGGTGGTCGTGGTGATGATGTGATGCGTAACACCGGTACGACTACGGTGACAACGATAGCAAATGCGCAAGCAACAGATTTAGATTTACAGTTGAGTAGTTATGGTAACTCAGTAGGCACAGTTGCACAGGCAGCTTCTTTTTCTGCTGGGATGTCGGGTAGTCGTGGTGTTGATCGTATTACCAATGAATCACAATTGATTGTTCAGGCAGATGCAACAGCAACAGCGGCGGATATTAATATCGAGTTACTCGGTTCACCTGTTGATGTGAACACAGTTGTTGATGCAACCAGTTTTGCAATAGGCATTGATGGTGGTACACAAGATGATGCTTTGCGTACCAGAGACTCACTTACCGTGAGTGCGAATGCGTCTGCACAACGAACCAATGTGTCTACTAGTTTTCTGGGTGCTGCATCCAATGATACCGATACGTTTGCAAATGCGTTTGCCATGGGTGTGTTTGGAGAACAAGGCCATGATTTTATTCTCGCTGAAGGTACGGTAGATGTCAGTGCTGACGCACAAACAAATTTAACCGGTGTGGAATTTTCGTTATTTGGTGTGACTGCAGGTGATGCACGAAATGAAGCATCAGCCATCGCATATGGTTTAGTCGGCGGTAGTGGCAATGATCAAATCTTTAATCACAGTACGCTAAATACAACTGCCAGCGCCGATGTTAATTCACAGGATGTATCTATCGGTATTTTTGTTGACTCGGTATTAAATCAATCTACTGCCACTGCAACGAGTATTGGTATAGATGGTGGTGCAGGTAATGATCGATTAGTTAATCATGGAAATGTGACTGCGAATGCTGATGCAGAGGTTGATTTAGTCGGTGCTAGTCTCACGATGTTAGGTACGGTTGATCTTGATGCGGTTGAGACACCTTCATCAGCTAATGCCACTGCTATCGGTATGCAAGGCGGTGAGGGTAATGACCGTATTGAGAATCATGGTGGAGTAACTGTTTCTGCTAACGCCGATATCAGCTCAGTTGATATTTCTCTTTCAGTTGTGGATGGTGTACCAGGTAGTGAAGTTCGCTCACCCATCACCAGTGAAGCTAATGCAGTAGGGTTATCGGGTAATGCCGGTAACGATGTATTACTCAATACGGGTGGATTAACTGTTTCTGCTGATGCGCTAAGTAATGCCACTGACATGGAAGTGAATTTAGTAGATGTGGCAGCGGCTAGTTCAAATGTTATGGCCATTGCCGCAGCAACCGGTGTTGATGGTGGTAGCGGTGATGATATTGTGCATAACGAAGGCACAGTGACAGTGAACAGTTTTGCTGATGCTGATGTTATTGCATTGAACTTAAGTTTGGTTGATGCAACAGTAACTAACGATGTCATCAGCCTATTTACAACAGAAGAAAGCAGTGGGCCAGGAACGACAGCGACTGCAACCAGTACCGGATTTAGTGGTGGTGAGGGTTATGATCAATTCACCAACATCGGTGAGTTAATGGTAAATGCCACAGCCGACACCGATGGTGTCAGTGTGTCGTATAGTGAAACAGGTATTCCGGCTGGCTTCGGTGGTGTGGCCAATGTGTTTGATGATGAGCCCTTAGTCGATGCGGGCATTCAAAGCGATGCCTTTGCCTATGGGATCGATGCAGGCCAAGGTGCAGCCTTTGTAACAAATTCAGGTTTAATTGATGTTGATGCAAATACCACATCTAACCAAACCAGTGTGAGTGCCAGTTTACCTTTGCCCAGTTTATTAGATGCACCCTTGCCGACATTAATTATTGTTAATGCCGCTAATGCTGCTAGCTCTTCAGCGATTGGGATTCAAGGTGGTGATACAACAAATACGATTGTAAATTCAGGCCAGCTTTTTAGCGATGCCGTATCGCAAGCTTTAGGTGTGAGTGTTTTTGCAGATATCGGTATTTCGAATAATGCGGCTGATGAGGGCGGCTTTAGTCCTAACTGGGGTGGCACATTAGTTGCCGCTGGTACCCAAACAACAGCTGATGCCTCAGGCATTCTTGGTGGTGAACAGCGTAATCGTATTACCAATACCGGCGAGCTAGCTGTGTTAGCTGATGCACAAGCCCAGGCCGTTGTGGTGGATGCACGTCTCACTTTATCACGTAATGATAGTTTCTCTGCCAATGTTACTTTTGTGGATACCTCGACGATTAGCGAGACAACCAGCATAGGTATTCAAGGTGGTGCAGCGGCCGATG